>CAJQJT010000058.1 GCA_905478725.1 uncultured Pseudomonadales bacterium | reverse complement strand
GGGATCCGAGGTGGTGCAGACTTCCCCTTCCGGCTTGCTGTACATCAACACTCGGGGGCTGTCGTCGGTAACAATTTTAATCAAACGCCCGTCGACCAAAATGCGGTCATCGGGGACAGCGCGATCTCCCAGCTTGGCTGTTGAACCATTGACTGAAACTCGGCCTGCGGAGATCCACTTCTCGAGTTCGCGACGCGAACCCAATCCTGCAGTAGCCAATACTTTCTGTAATTTTTCACTCATGGTTAGAACTGCTCACCTGGTCGTCGGAGTCTAGACTTTGATTATCGTCTAATGAATTGTTATTAAGGGCGTTAGTATCAAGGTCGTTATCGATGCCGTCATTGCTAGCGTTTTCATTAAAAGCATCATTGATCGCATTCTGGCCATCAACTTCTTGGTCGAGGCTAAAATTTTCGCTGTCAACAAGGTCTGCACCCTGCTCTTCATCATTGGCCGCGACTCGCTCAGGTTTGCTGCCTGAGAGCGCCAATTCCAACTCTGGATCCAGTTCGGCAAAGTCTTTAATTTCACTGAGGGCTGGCAGTTGCTCGAGACTTTTAATATTAAAGTAATCGAGGAAATTTTTGGTTGTGGCGTAGAGCGCGGGCTTACCCGGCACATCGCGGAAACCTACCACTCGAACCCAGTCGCGCTCCTGCAGTGTTCTGATGGTGTCGGAACTCACAGCAACACCACGAACCTGCTCAATATCACCTCTTGTCAGAGGCTGGCGATAGGCTATTAGCGCCATGGTCTCGAGCATGGCTCGGGAGTACCGCTTAGGCTTTTCCGACCACAGGCGATTGACCCATTCGGCAAGATCTTGACGCACTTGGAAGCGGTAACCGCTGGCAGTCTGCTTTAACTCAAAACCGCGACCGCGACAGTCGGCTTCGACTTCTTCTAATGCCGCTTTAATCTGGTCTCGGGGCGGACGCTCGTCATCTTCGAAAAGACTTTCGATGCGGGCTATGTCCATTGGCTTGCCCGCTGCTAACAGCGCGCCTTCAACAATTTGTTTAATCAGTTCAGCATTCATGAGGTTCTAGCTTTAACGTGTATGGGGCCAAAGGTTTCGCTCTGGACGATTTCAACCAATGACTCTTTGATCAGTTCCATAATGGCCAAGAAGGTCACCACTACGCCGAGTTTGCCCTCGGAGCTTTTAAACAGGCTTACGAAGGGCACAAATTGCTCACCGCGCAGCGCTTCCAAGACATGGGTCATACGCTCTCTGGTGGAGAGTTTTTCCATCTGCACCTGGTGATTTTCAAACATATCCGCACGGCGCAGCACTTCGGCCAATGCGGTTAAAATCTCACGCATATCGACTTCTGGGTGCTGCACTTCCTGATTGCGCTCTGGGGCATGGGCCGAGGCCTGATGAATATCGCGACCTAAGCGCGGCATCTCATCTATATCGTCAGCAGCTTTCTTAAAGCGCTCGTATTCTTGCAATCGACGAATCAGCTCAGCACGAGGATCTTCTTCACTGTCTTCATCCATCACCTGACGGGGCAACAACATGCGCGATTTGATTTCGGCGAGCATTGCTGCCATCACCAAATATTCTGCCGCCAACTCGAGTTGGATGGACTCCATGAGGCCGATATAACCCATGTACTGACGTGTAATTTCGGCGACATTAATTTCGAGAATATCGAGATTCTGACGACGAATTAAATAAAGCAGCAGATCCAACGGCCCCTCAAAGGCTTCGAGAAAGACTTCCAGAGCATCCGGCGGAATATATAGATCCTTCGGCATGATGTTCAGTTCTTTACCCTGAACCACGGCAAAAGGCATTTCAGATTGAGAGGGGTTTAGTGACCGGGCTTCAGTCGGCACGTCACCAGTGACGTCAACCGGCACTTCACTAGACACAGCATCACCCAAGCCAACAGCACTGCTGCTGTCGTCTTCCGGGGGCTGTTGCTGCAGAGAAGTGGCTTCTGTGGTCACGGTGGAACTCAATTATTTATTTGCCGGCAATTATAACCGCAATGACCGCTGTGGCCATCATGATTATCCATTAAGCGGAGAAATCGCCCATCCCCTGTCGTGTGATCTCTGGCACCGGGCCAGTCATATCCACAACGGTAGTAGGTTCAAGGCCACAGTGACCGCCATCAATAAGCACATCAACATGAGCTTCCAGGGCAGCGCGAATATCGTAGGGATCAGACAGCGGATATTCATCTCCGGGCATGATCAGGGTTACGCTCATCATCGGCTCTCCCAATTCGGCTAAAAGAGCCTGAACTATGGGGCTGTCCGGCACGCGCAACCCAATGGTTTTACGTTTCGGGTGCATCAAGCGCCGCGGCACTTCAGAGGTGGCCGGCAGAATAAAGGTGAAGGGCCCAGGGGTGTGTACTTTGAGACTGCGAAAGGCGCTGTTGTCGACACGGGCATAGCTGGCGAGCTCGGAGAGGTCGCGGCACATTAGGGTGAAATTGTGATTCTTGTCCAGCAGCCTGATGGTCCGAATGCGATCCATGGCCTGTTTGTCGCCAATATGGCAACCAATGGCATAGACGGAGTCTGTGGGATAGACGATAACACCGCCTTTGCGGACAATTTCGGCCGCTTTAGCGATCAACCGCTGTTGGGGGTTTTCCGGGTGAATACTGAGGTAATCGCTCATGAAAATTTTTGGCTCTGAATAATGGCGGCATTATCACATAGCAGAGCCCTGAGGGGTAAATTTAGATCACTTTCTCGGAGATCAAAAACTGCTCGGCAAAGAGCTGCGGCGCTACTGGCTTGCTGACTAAATAGCCCTGAAAGGTATCACAGCCAAGCTTTTCCAAAATACAGCGCTGAGCTTCCGTCTCGACCCCCTCTGCAACTGTGCTCATACCGAGGTTTTTCGCCAGAGCAATAATACCCGCGACAATGGCACTATCATTGGGGTCTGATTCAATATCTGAGATAAATGAACGGTCGATTTTCAACACATCAACGGGCAGTCTCTTGAGATAATTTAACGATGAGTAACCGCTGCCAAAATCGTCCACTGCTACGGTGATACCCATTGTTTTAATTTTATTCAGCTCTGTAATCATCAGCTCTGGGTGATCCATCAGAGTGCTTTCGGTAATCTCTAACTCGAGAACATTCTTTGGCAGGTCAATCCGTTTAATTAAACTCTCCAGCTTGGCGTGCAAATCCTCCTGCACTAGATCCTTCACCGACAGATTTACCGCCAAGGTTAGGCTATGCCCCGCATCGAGCCAGCGCTTAATTTGTATAGCGGCATTTTCCAAAACCCAGTCGGTGAGCTGATTAATCAGCCCGCTCTCCTCGGCCAGAGGAATAAAAACATCTGGCGGCACCAAACCTTTTAGAGGATGGTCCCAGCGTACCAGGGCCTCAGCACCCACTAAATCGCCAGTCTTGAAGTCGATCTGCGGCTGATAGTGCAACACCAGCTGATCGCTATCTATAGCCTTGCGCAACTCCTGCTCGAGCTTGAGTCGCTTGGCAATTTCAGCCTCCATACCGCGCTCATAGAAACAGAAGTCATTGCGCTTTTCCTTGGCCCGGAACATCGCCGAATCAGCGTGTTTGATTAGGGCGCTGACATCCTCTCCATCGTCGGGGAAAATAGAAATGCCGATACTGGTGGTGACAAACATCTTTTGCTGCATAAAGACAAAGGGCCGCGCCACCGAGCGACAGATCTTTTCCGCGACACTGGATGCGCCCTCGAGACTGGCAATATTTTCCAATACCACGGTAAATTCATCACCCCCGAGGCGGGCGACAAAGTCGTTTTCTCGGACGCAGTGACGGATCCGATCGGCCACAGCCTTGAGCAATAAATCACCGGCATCGTGGCCCATGGTGTCATTGATCATTTTGAAACGATCTAAGTCGAGGAATAAAATCGCAAAGCGCTGGTTCTCGGTGGCCGCTCGATTAACTGTCACAGCTAGCTGCTGTTTTAAATAGGTGCGATTGGGCAGGCTGGTTAGTGGATCATGGTAGGCGAGTTTTTTAACATCTTGCTCCGCTTTACTGGCTTTAATTAGGCGCGCTACGCGCTGCTTGATCACCGAGAAATTGATCGGTTTGGAGACATAGTCTGTGGCACCGGAGGAGAAGGCCCTAACAATCGATTGTTCGTCATCCAGTGCGGTGATCATCAACACCGGAATATCACTACCATGGGGTAGTTCACGAATCATCTGGCAGGCATCAAAACCGTCTAGTTCAGGCATCACCGCATCCATCAAGACCAGATCCGGCATATGGCGTTTGCAGATATTTAAGGCCTGCATGCCGTTGTTGGCTTCTTCGACCTCATAGTGTTCCCGGGTGAAAGCATCGACCAGCGCCATACGCACGGTTCGGTCATCATCCACTACTAAGATGTTGCTCGAGTTTCCGCTTTTTGGGGGGATTTTAGCGGTCTCTGTGTCCAGAGAGATTTCCTGCTTGAGATCCTTTTGTAACGCGTCAAAAGCCAGGGAAATTCGCTTGAGCAATTGGACCCCATCACTGAGG
>CAJQJT010000057.1 GCA_905478725.1 uncultured Pseudomonadales bacterium | reverse complement strand
GCTCACGACCAAATCGCGACTGGAATGTGGTCATAATCTTATGTTCGTTCAAACCCATGCGCTCGCGCACCAGTCGTGTAGTTTGATGACATAAGCAGTGGTACGGATCGCCCTTCTTCAGATAACTCTGTGGTGTACCATGATAGGAAAATACCAACTTATCTGGCTCACCGTGCTCATCAAACTGCTTGCGGATCGTCTCGCACAGCGCATCAATATAGGCTTCCGACTGCTGATAACCGCCGATAAAATGGAGTTCAGGCACCCAGCGTGTTTTGGTGAAAACTTTAGCGACCGCATCAAAGGTAGACCCTATAGTGGCGCCTGAATACTGGGGGTAGAGCGGCAGCACAGTAATATTGTGCACATTCTGCGCAGTCAATTCGGCGATTGCCGATTCCATGGAGGGGTTGCCATAGCTCATGCCCAGAGCGACAGGCACATCATCATTAAATTTTTCATCGAGAATTTTCTTTACCCCGGCGGTTTGAGCTTTGCAGTGAACCATCAGCGGCGAACCACCTTCAGACCAGACGCTGGCATAGAGCTTCGCCGAACGACTCGGGCGAATACGCAGAATAATCAGATTGAGAATCATCCACCACAGCAGTCGCGGTACTTCCACCACTCGGGGATCACTTAAAAATTCTTTCAGATAGCGACGCAACTCAGCAGTTTTGGGTGCATCCGGCGTACCCAAATTACACAGCAGCACTCCAGTACGCGGGGAAGGCCCTTGGTGGTCGTAGTCGGTCTGGCCCTGATATTTCATTGATCGCTCCTGAATGCGGTGGTTGTGCTAGAGCCGAGACCATACGGCAAGCGCATCAGATCGACAAATATTATTCATGCAAAGACCGCCGGTATACGGGCCGTAGAGGCGGCTGGATGAGTTGTATTCAGGTGCTTTTGGGTTAGATAAGTTTCTTGGTTAGGGCTAATACCACGCCAGCAAACTCCTCAGCATTATTCACTATCTGGTTAATCTTGGTATTTCTGTCCGTCGCTGACTGCACGACTTTTAATAGTTTGCCCAATGCTTTGACATCGGCGGGCTGGGGTAAAAGCTCTTTCACCTCTGTATCGGTCATGCTGGTGAGAGACGAGACCTTTGATGCCAATATCTCGTCTGTTGCGTCGGCGCTGCGCTCAGCGGCTGCATCTACATCTATGTCGAATTGATCCCAGTCTATAGCCATTTTATTCTTCCTTGCTGTATGCGTTTTTGTTAAAAAGCCTTATATCGAGTTACGGAGCTCATTAATTTTCCGTAGGTAGTTTTCGCCCTTAGCTACTTTTCCCTCTATGTTTTGTGATTTTTCTAGGAGATCGGAGACAATGGTCTCTGTTGTGTCGATAAGTTGAGTTATCTCATCACTGTCTACGCCAACCATCTCAAGGTATCGATCACGGTTTTCTACCACCTTGGAGGCTGAGAGTAAAAAGCCGGTAATACTGTTGTTTATCGCCTTTGCTTGAGCGTAATCGGCGGTCAGCTTGGTTTCTATGCGTTGCTCTAACATCTCTAACGGCTGAATTAATTCCACGCGTTTTTGATTAATCTGCTGCTGCAGTTTGGGACTGGTTTTAAGAATGAACTTAAGCCGATCCTGCTTATTACCGCTGGCGACGATCTGATCCCACACATTGGCAATCGCCGGTTCTGCAAAAAACTGATTGGCAAACTCTGGCACCCATTCATGTTGAATAAAGTCGTCAACATCCTGCTTTTTACGATCGAAGTAACGATGTAGCAGTGTCAGGTTAGATTGTTCGATGGCTGAGATTCGGTTGCCAAGCTGTGCAGATAACTCTGGAGCCTCGGGAGGAATGGAAACGCAGCCCATGATCAGCAGACTGAGGCTTATAAGGCTTAATTGGTGGATTTTTTGAAGCATTTGCATAGGTGATTCCTCATTCCTTGAGTGAATAGCCGGGGTATCTACTACAGGTCTTTTGGCTTGGTGTTTTTATTGCTACCAGTAGCTACGCATTGCGTCGCAAAGCAATCACGAATAATTTTTTGCGGTAGGTTTTTATCGAGTGGTCTTTGAGAAGTTTGAGCCACGGCAATTTTTTAGTCACCAGGCCCTTAATGCGATAGAACAGGCTCACCGAATAGAGCAACTCAACGCTGCTGTAGTCCGCTGTGGCACAGTTGGTCATGTAGCGCATACTGCCAGCATGCAAGTATCCGTTAACTTTGTTGAGCAAAAAGGCCCGACTCGGCTTGCCAACGTATGGCAACCACTGCAGTAACCATCCCACTACCGTAATAGTCTCATCTCCAGGTGGCAGCATGGTGACGCAGTCTGCGGCATTAACTAGTCGATAGATGGGCGCTTTGATATTAGCAATCCAGTGTTCATCGCCAACTCTGGGTGATCCGAAGGTATAGCAGGCAGCAATGCCACCGAGAGGATGGGTCATTTTCTTTGCTGCGATCGTGGCTAGGGCGCCGCCGAGGCTATGGCCAGTAATGTACAGAGGCAAGTCTTTAAGATCGTCCTTATCAAGCCGCCTTTGAATATCGAGTGCGACTTCGTTATAGGCATCATTAAATCCTGAGTGAATATTACCGCCGCTGGGGCAGGCTACTGCGATGGCGTCGGCATCGGCTTTTATATCTCTGATACTGCACGCCTCGGTTCCTCGAAAGGCGAGAACTGAGAACTCGCTATTGGCGACAATAATCGCCTGAGTACCATTCCTGTCAAACGTATCCACTAGCTTGAGGCTGAGCAATGTAAGGTTTTCTTCTAGATCAGCAGCTTCTTTTTTAGCGTCATAACCCACAAGGCCGATTAGCGTTGATAGCGCTGATTGACTGTTCTGATCAATCAATTTCTTTATCGCCACTAGAAAGTAGTCCTTCTGAGAGCCATCTGGAAATAGGGGGTTGAAACGCAGGTAGGAAAGTTCAGCAATACATGACATAACCCCGCTAGTTCTGTCGCTGTAGGCTTTGCGATAAGCCGGCAATTTCTTTTTAAGTAGATGGTTTAGATTGTCGATCTCGGTCTGGGATTCCGCGAGTACTGTGGTCATACTTTCACTCTCCTCGTTATTGGTATTAAGTTATTTCCTGTGGCTAACAGTGATTGGGATATAGAGCGTTGCCAGGTTTCATAATGAATATACGTCAGCTGTTGGATAATCCTTATTAGAGAGCCCTTCGTGGACCTATAGCGCAGCCGGGTGCATTAATAGCTGACCACTAACCCCCGCAGCGTTATACTGCGCGCCTTTCAACAAACCCAGAATCCCTAATGACTGAATCTGTCACACAGCGTCGCACCTTTGCCATCATCTCGCACCCGGATGCGGGCAAGACCACGATCACCGAAAAGCTTCTGCTGCTCGGCAATCTGATCCAGGTAGCGGGCACGGTGAAGGGCCGCAAGAGCGATCGCCATGCCACATCTGATTGGATGGCCATGGAAAAAGAGCGTGGAATTTCAGTAACCTCCTCAGTGATGCAGTTTCCCTATCACGATTGCATGGTCAATCTGCTGGATACACCGGGCCACGAAGATTTCTCTGAAGATACCTATCGCACGCTCACCGCGGTGGATTCATCACTGATGGTGATCGACGGGGCTAAAGGCGTGGAAGCACGAACGATCAAGTTAATGGATGTCTGTCGTCTGCGCGATACGCCAATCTTTGCCTTTGTTAACAAGATGGACCGCGAAATTCGTGAGCCTATCGAGCTGTTGGATGAAATCGAGAGCGTTCTAAAAATTAGAGCTGCACCGATCAACTGGCCAATCGGCATGGGTCGTGGTTTTCGTGGTGTCTACAACCTTTATACCGATACCATTCATGTCTATGTTCAGGGCAAGGGCCATACGCTGACGGACGACATTCAAATCAAAGGTCTGGATTCCCCCGAAGCTCGCGCAGCCCTGGGTGACTATGCCGATGACGTGCTCGAAGAGCTGGAACTGGTTAAGGGCGCGACCAATATTTTTGATATGGATGATTTTCTCGCCGGCCGCATGACCCCGGTATTTTTCGGCACTGCCCTAGGTAACTTTGGCGTCCGTGAGATGCTCAATGACTTTGTACGCTGGGCGCCGATGCCCCAGCCCCGCGCCACGGACAAGCGCGAAGTGGTTGCCGAAGAGAGTGCTTTCAGCGGCTTTGTATTTAAGATTCAGGCCAATATGGACCCGAAGCATCGTGACCGTATCGCCTTTCTGCGTATCTGCTCAGGCAAATACAAGAAGGGTATGAAGATGAAACATGTGCGCACCGGCAAAACGGTGCGCATTGCCGATGCCTTTAGCTTTAAAGCAGGCGAACGAGTCTCTCTTGAAGAAGCTCATGCTGGGGACATTATTGGTTTACACAATCACGGTTCAATTCAGATTGGTGATGCCTTTACCGAGGGCGAGGATCTTAAATTTAGTGGCATCCCGCACTTCGCACCGGAACTGTTTAAGCGCATTCGCCTAAAAGACCCCCTCAGGGCTAAGCAGCTGCAGAATGGTATTCGTCAGCTTTCGGAAGAGGGTAGCACTCAGGTGTTTTTTCCGTTCCGCAACAATGACATTATCGTTGGTGCTGTAGGCCAGCTGCAGTTTGAAGTGGTGGCTTATAGATTGCGTGAAGAGTACGGCGTTGAAGCAATCTATGAAGCGGTTAATGTGCATTCTGCGCGCTGGACTGAGTGCGACGATAACAAGCAGCTCGAGTCATTTAAGAATAAAACCCAAGATAATCTGGCAGTGGACGGGGGTGGTCATCTGACCTATCTTGCGCCCACCAGAGTCAACCTGTCTCTGACTGAAGAGCGTTACCCTGAAATTGCATTTCGCTCCACAAGAGAGCACTAACAGCCCCGCCTACAAAAATAATAAGCGCTAAGAGAGGTCAGGATGAGCAATAAAACAGTACCTGTAAGCCAGGACATGACGCCAGTGCACCTGCGCGCCAATCGCTCGGCCTTTGCTATGTGGTTTGGGCGCACTGTGCTGCGTATATTTGGTTGGCATGTGGAGGGTGAAATCCCCAACCATGAGCGGCTACTGATTATTGGCGCACCCCATACCTCTAACTGGGACTTTGTTTATGCTATGGCGACGATACTGGCTATTAATATCAAGCTTCGCTGGCTCGGTAAGCACACTATTTTCATGCCCGGTGTGAAATGGTTTATGGAATGGCTCGGTGGGATTCCAGTTAACCGCGGTCAACCTGAATCCATCGTTGATAGCGTTGCTCGCCTAGTGGCAAAGGATAAGGGTATTGTTATCGGTTTGGCTCCTGAAGGAACCCGCAAGAAAGTCGAGACATGGAAAACGGGATTTTTGCGCATTGCTGATGCTATCGATTGTAAGATATTTTTGATTGGTCTGGATTTCCCCAACAAACGCATTGTGCTCGATCAGATGTTTGAACCCACCGGCGATCACGATGCCGATATTGCCACGCTGCAGGAGTTTTATAGCCGCTACCAAGGCAAGTATCCGGATCAATTTTAGACCTTGGTTTATGTCGGAGAGGCTTGTTTAAAGCGCTTAGTTAAAGCGCTTAATTAGAGGGCTTTGTTAAATGGATTTATCAACTGTTACTCAAGCCAGCTTGGTTGGCGTGGCTTTTTTTGCCGGACTTATCTCATCGATTGCCGGTTCCGGCGGTATTCTCACTCTGCCCGCACTGCTATGGGCCGGGTTGCCACCTCTAAATGCTCTAGCGACCAATAAAGTCCAGAGCTCCATCGGCACACTGTCCTCAGCGTGGAATTTCTTTCGCCAGGGTCATATAGATATCAAACCGCTGCTGCCTGTTTTACTCATGGGTTTTATCGGCTCGGTGGTCGGCACTCTTGCAGTGCAGCAGCTCGACAGCGAGATTCTTCTCAAGCTAATTCCCTTCCTGTTAATCGCCATTGCCCTCTACTTTCTATTAATGCCAAAAGCCTCTGAGGCAAACCCACAGCCTAAAATCAGTCAGGCCTGGTTTGCCTGTACGGCGGGCCTGGGTATGGGTTTTTACGGTGGTTTCTTTGGTCCCGCCATGGGCTCTATATTTCCCTTCCTGCTGGTTTGGTTGGTGGCGCGCAATCTGGTGACCGCCACTGCCGAAACCAAGCTGATGATCCTCGTGGTCAATGGCACCTCGGCGCTAATATTTATTGCCGGTGGTCATGTGATCTGGGAGCTGGCAATTGCCATGTCTATCGCCCAGATGATCGGCGCGCGTCTCGGTTCCAATCTGGTTATGAAGCGTGGCAGCAGTTTTGTACAGCCGATTATCACCACCGTCACCCTGCTCATGGCGATCAAATTATTGTTCTTTACCTAAGTCTTGCTTAAGCTGACCTCATGAACTTTATTATCACCCTTATACTCTCCTTCGCGCTGATCATGACGGCATTGCTGGTGTTTCGCTATATAGGCCTGCCGATCTATAGAGTTGAACCAATCAATGTCAAAGTGTTGCTCGAATCTGTGCTCGAAGGCCAGGCCACCGAAGCCGACTGGGATGTGTTTATTGGCATGACGATACGGCATAATCCAGACCTCGATGAGATACGCCTGCAATGCGCTATCTTGGCCGAGCACGAAATGAGCCTGCGCGAGGGGCGAGTGCACTTTTCCTCAACGGGCTGCGGTGAATTGAACACCATCTTAACGCGCATTAATAACGAGTTATTGCCATCCACGGAGCAGCACCATGATTGAAAAAACCTCACCCATAGCACGGTTTTTGGTTGTTGCCGCCGCCTTTGTAGTGGTCGTCACCGGGCTAAAAATGGCCGGTGAACTATTGGTTCCTTTTCTGTTGGCGGTATTTATCGCCATGATTGTCTCGCCGCTGCTCAGCTGGCTGAAACACCGCAATATTCCCAGCGCCATAGCGATTCTAATGATTGTGGTATTGATCATGCTCGTGGGCCTATTGCTCACCGCCGTGATTGGTTCCTCAGTGGAAAACTTTCGTCAGGACATTCCTCTGTACACGGAGAAATTGTCTGCCTTGAGTGTCAGCATGCAGTCCTGGCTGAGCCAGCGAGGTATAGATATAGACCCTCAGCAGTGGCAAGAAAGCTTTGACCCCAGTGTGGTGATGTCCTTTGCCGGCAGCACTCTGGCCTCCTTTGGCAGTGTGATGACCAATGCGGTAATGATTCTGCTGACAGTGATTTTTATTCTCACAGAGAATGTTGGCTTCGGTGAGAAGCTGCGCTTGGCTCGTGGCAAAGATGTTTCAGAGGAATGGCTCAATCGCTTTTCAGAAAGTGTGCATAGCTATCTGGCGATTAAAACCGGTATCAGTCTCATCACCGGTTTGCTGATCTTTATCTGGCTGACCATTTTAGGGGTGGACTATCCCGTACTCTGGGCACTACTAGCCTTTTTACTTAACTTTGTTCCCACTGTGGGTTCGTTTATCGCCGCAGTGCCAGCGGTACTCTTAGCGACTGTTCAGTTGGGCGTGTTTACTGCCGGCTTAACTCTGGCTGGGTTTGTCGTGGTCAACCTAGTGATGGGCAATGCCGTCGAACCGCGCTGGATGGGCAAGGGGTTAAATCTCTCGCCACTGGTAGTCTTTGTCTCCTTGGTACTCTGGGGCTGGGTGCTGGGTCCAGTGGGTATGCTGCTGTCGATCCCCCTGACCATCATGATCAAAATTGCCCTGGAAAATCAGGAAGAGACACGCTGGATTGGTGTGTTACTGGGCTCGGGTACGGTGTCGGATCTGGATGAGCCGGAAGATGAGATTGGGCTGTTATCTGATGAGCAGGGTATTGGTTAAGACTGGCTTTGCTTAGTTTAAATTGATATGTAGGTTATTGCAGATGTGGTTTCATCTATGAATTTATCATTTTTTAGGTAGATCTAACCAATTACATTTTTGACTATCATTTATGGAATAGCTCGGTTCCTCTAGTGGTGTGCGGGTAAAACAACCTCCAGAGATGCCAATATTGTCAGGCATTGTGGATATAAGCCAATACAATGTTGTGCCACAGTGAGTACAAAAATATCGCTCTTGGTAGTGTTGATTTTCTTTATGATAAAAAGAGTAGCAACTAGATGCGCCTTTTTGTTGGATTACTTGGCTACTGGTAAAGTAAGCCGATATTCCAAATGCACTTCCCGTCCGTTTTTTACAATTATCGCAGTGGCAGAGGCCACAACTTTTTGGTTCAC
The DNA here is from genome assembly GCA_905478725.1 of uncultured Pseudomonadales bacterium. Lineage (GTDB taxonomy): Bacteria > Pseudomonadota > Gammaproteobacteria > Pseudomonadales > Porticoccaceae > HTCC2207. Next base: position 170 of record CAJQJT010000057.1, on the reverse strand, counting down.
CAGCTACCTCAATTGATAGTTGGCCGCAGCAACATTCGGCTAGCCTATTAATTAGCAATTTTCCTTTGGTGGAATGCAGGTCCCCCTTAAGAGGTCAGGCATAATTTTGTAATCTGCTTATGGTTTACTATCTTGTTAAAGGTAGGTCAGATCAAAGATGTAGCCCCCAT
>CAJQJT010000056.1 GCA_905478725.1 uncultured Pseudomonadales bacterium | reverse complement strand
CACTGCAGCGCGCCGAAGGTGACGAAACATTGGTCACCATTCGCTTCTCTCCCGATGTCCTCGATTATCTCGATGGCAAGCATCTGGATGTTGCCAAGAGCATGATGGACGCAGGGATTAAAACTGCTTTTGATGTTGTTGAAGAGCCTGCAGTTCCGGCTGAGTCTGTTCAGAATAAAGCCCACACGGTGCACTAGTTAATCTGTGTGTTGGACGCCTGTTTGGGTACTGGCAATGCATCAACCCGTAACCCGCAATACCTCTTTAGCAGATGCGTGAATTTCAACAGATGCGTAAAATTTAAAAGATACTCAAAGTCTTTACCCCGAGCCCAGTCAAATGAATCGCGACAAACTTCTCAGCCTGCGCAGTGATGCACGCAAAATACGCAGCTACCGTCAGCACCTGATGATCTGTGCCGCAGGTAAGTGTGCGCCTGCAGAGCAGACTCATGATGCCTGGGAATATTTAAAGCGACGAGTTCGTGAGCTAGAGCTGCTCGATGTGGAGGGCGGTGTCTACCGCTCGAAAGTGGAATGTCTGCGCATCTGCCAGCGGGGGCCGATTATGGTCAGTTACCCAGATGGAACCTGGTATCACAGTTGTACGCCAGAGGTTATTGAGCGTATCCTGCAAGAGCATGTGCTCGGTGGCAAGGTAGTAGAGGAGTATGCTTTTGCCTCTAACCCAATGTCGCAGGGGCCAGAGGCATAGCTTTTAATAAGTAGCTTTTAACAAAAAATTCTAAATACTGACCCGCACCACGCCAACCGCCAAACCTTCAATCGCAAAATCCTGTGCTCGCAGGTCCACCAGTATCGGGGAATAGTCATGATTCTCTGGCAACAAATGCACTTCATGCTTACTGCGAGTGCGTTTGAGTCGCTTTACTGTTACTTCGCCATCGACTCGCGCCACAACGATCTGTGAATTCTCAGCTGTTGGCTGCTGGTGCACGGCCAGTAGATCGCCATCCATAATCCCGACATTGATCATACTTTGACCCTGAACCCGCAGAAAGTAGTCTGCATGAGGATGGAATGTGCTCGATGGCACCTCTTGATAATCCTCAATATGCTGCTCTGCCAGAATCGGCTCGCCCGCTGCAACCCGCCCGATAATCGGAATGCCACAGTACTGCTCGACAATACGGATGCCCCTAGAGGCTCCCGGGATCATCTCGATGACGCCTTTGCGCGCCAGTGCACGCAAATGATCTTCTGCTGCATTGGCGGACTTAAAGCCAAGCTGCTGAGCAATTTCGGCACGTGTTGGTGGATAACCAGTGTCTTCAATATTGTCGCGAATCAAATCAAAAATTTGTTGTTGTCGAGCAGTGAGACGATCCATAGTGATTTCCTCTAAAATGATTCTCTCTAAATAACTAACTGTGATTATATACAGTAATCAGGATGGCGCAAGTTAAACTATATTTAAGCCATACAACAGGAGAAGTTTATGCTCGAAGCAAAAGTACAGGAAGCATGGCGGGTGCTACGTATACAGTCTGAATTAGTTGATGGCACAGACAAATTACTCAAGTTAGGTGCGGCGGTAACTGTATTTGGTGGCGCCCGTTTAGATTCGAGTAATCGCTACTATCGCGAGGCACAATTACTTGGCAAGTTGCTCGGCGAGGAGAGTATCCCGGTTATTACTGGTGGTGGCCCGGGCATTATGGAGGCGGCCAATCGCGGCTGTTATGCCACACCAACTCCCTCGGTGGGATTAAATATTGATCTGCCCTTTGAGCAGACACCTAATCCCTATCAAGATATTGCGCTCGATTTTCGCTACTTTTTTGTGCGTAAGTACCTGTTTGTCAAACATGCTGTGGGCTTTGTGATTTTCCCTGGGGGCTTTGGCACCCTAGATGAGCTCTTTGAAGCACTGACTCTGGTGCAAACGCTCAAGGTAAAGCCCTTCCCCATTGTTTTGGTAGGGCGGTTATTTTGGCAGGGACTGATTGATTGGATGCAGGAAAGGATGATCGCGGAGGGCTGTATTAGCGCCGCGGATCTCAATCTGTTCGAGCTAGTGGAAGATGCCAGCGAAGCGGCACAGGTGATTCTCAAGCATATTCGTATGGGAGAGTTTGCCCCCAACGAGTAGTCTTCTTTTAGAGTTTAAAGACGCGCTACGCTACAGTCACTGTGCTGCAGCGTAGCGCCGAGTTAGAACTCATCCCAGCCAAATAGATAGTCTGACTGAATAACCTCATCTAAATCCGATACCCATGGCATCTGATGCCTATCCTCCGTGGCTAGTGCCGCAGCTTGTCTATAGACTCCGCTGGGCGCTTGCACAGCCATGTGCGACCAGTCTTCGAGACTGATCTGTTCGAATTCACCATCGTCGTAATGTAGGTTGATAGTTGCGAGGTACTCATCGACGTTGAGCACTTCAAAGGTTCGGTTAGTGGCTATCTCCTGATAGCATTGATTGATCATAGGAACTGTATTGGCCATAGCTTTTCCCTCCTTTTCAAGATTAGAAAATAGCATCTTGTGAGGCAGGCTGCACTGAGCAGACTTGAGTCGCTGAGGCTTTAGTTACAACGCAATTGAGTGACCGCGGATGAGGTTCTGGAGGTAAGCGATTGGAAAGTCGAGTAATAATATTCGGAGGCGAAAAATCTACCGCAGGGTAAAATTTCTTTATGGAATAGCAGTGCTTTGTGAAAGAATAAACTAGTCTAAAAACCTTTCATTTAATTGCGGCGACTTTATAGTGGCCAACAACATCGGTAAACCTACTTTGGAAAAGCTATGAACCACAGCTCACACGGGCGCCTGATGCTCGATTTGGCAGGTACATCACTGGCTGAGGACGAACCGGCTCTGCTGTGTAATCCCCAGGTCGGCGGTGTGATTTTATTTGCCCGCAATGTCGAGAGCCGCCATCAGGTTGAAACACTGGTGGCCGAAATCAGGGCCGTAGCGCCGCATCTTTTGATTGCTGTGGACCAAGAGGGCGGTCGGGTACAGCGCCTTAAGCAGGGCTTTACCCTGTTGCCAGCCATGCAGAAGCTGGGGGATCTGTGTCTAGTAGACCGAGATACCGGAGTGAAGTTAACCCGCGACTGCGGCTGGTTGATGGCTGCTGAGGTGATTGCCTGCGGCTTAGACATCAGTTTTGCACCGGTGCTCGATGTGGATCGCGACACTAGTAGCATTATCGGTGATCGTGCCTTCAGTGATCAGCCGCAGCTGGTAACCGATGTAGCAGCTGCTTTTATTGCTGGTATGAATGAGGCGGGCATGGCGGCCACGGGCAAACATTTTCCCGGGCACGGTGGAATTTTCGCCGACAGCCATCTGGAAGCACCGGTAGATCACCGTGATTGGGCGCAGCTCAGCGAGCGCGATCTGGTGCCTTTTGTGGCCCTGGCAGACAAGCTGGGCGGCATTATGCCGGCACACATTACCTTCCCGGCCATTGATCCGGACTCCGTGGGGTTCTCGAAGTTCTGGCTGCAGCAGGTGCTGCGCGACCAGCTCGGTTTTGACGGAGTGATCTTCAGTGACGATCTGGCCATGAAAGGCGCCGATGTCGCCGGCGGTTACGTGCAAAAAGCGCAGCTCGCTCTGGATGCTGGCTGCGACATGATTCTGGTCTGCAATGATCGAGCTGGTGCTCTGGAGGTGCTCGACTTTATGACTGAGCGGCAGGTGAGTGGCAGTGAAAGAATCAAAGGAATGTTGAAAGCCCCTTATCTACAAGCCCCTTATCTACAAGTACCTCTTCTAGATGGAAAGTCCCTATCATGGGCGCAGCTAGAGAATCATCCGCGCAGAGTTGCTACTATGGCGCAGCTGCAAAATATGAATAGCTAGGCTTAAAGAAAATTTAAACAAATTAGAAAGATTAGCAACAAACAGGGTAGGTTGGGTCGATGAAAAATTTAGAAAACTGGTTGGTTAATTTAACCGGCGAACAGTACCTCTGGGTGCTTGAGTTGTTTGTTATCGTTGTCCTGGCCTTGGGTCTAGGTATGGTGATTAATCGGGTTGTCGATAAGCTCGAAGTGCAGGCAGCGAAGACCAAAACAGTCTGGGACGACGCGCTGATAGAGGCCTGTCGGCGTCCGCTGATCTGGGTGGTATGGATTCTCGGCGTCAATTTTGCCGCAGGCATTGCCGCGCAAAAAATGGAGTCTGGGCTCTATGCTCTGGTAGACCCTATTAATCGCCTGGCGCTGATCTTTTTGGGCGTGATGTTTTTGACCAATTTTATTAAGCGCGCAGAGCGCAACCTGGTGCACCCCGACTATATTGCCAAGCCCATGGATGAAACCACCGTGCGCGCTGTGGGTAAATTACTTCGCGCCGCAGTGATTATTACCGGTGTATTGATTGCCATGCAGCTGTTTGGTTACAGCATCTCAGGTCTACTGGCATTTGGTGGAATCGGTGGCATCGCCATGGGTTTTGCCGCCAAGGATCTGCTGGCGAACTTCTTTGGTGGTTTGATGATCTATCTGGATCGTCCGTTTTCAGTGGGTGACTGGGTACGCTCGCCGGATCAAGAGATCGAGGGCACCGTAGAAGACATTGGCTGGCGTCTTACCCGAATTAGAACCTTTGATAAGCGTCCGCTGTATATTCCCAATGCCGTATTTGCCAATATTTCCGTGGAAAACCCGTCCCGTATGACCAACCGTCGAATCTATGAAACTATTGGCATACGCTACGATGATCTGGCGCAGATGAGCCCGATTGTTGAGCAGGTGGAGGCGATGCTGATAGCTCACCCTGACATTGATACCAATCAAACGATGATGGTCAACTTCAACCAGTTTGCCGCCAGCTCTTTAGACTTCTTCATCTATGTCTTTACCAAGACAACTAATTGGGTAACCTATCATAAGGTGAAGCAAGATGTGCTGCTCAAGGTGGCGGATATTATTGCGGCAAACCAGGCGGAAGTGGCCTTTCCAACCTCAACACTGCATGTTCCTGATGGGATTGCAGTCACGGGTCAAAAGGGTCAGTAGACAGGCTTTAGTTGGCCTAAGTCATGGGTGGGCCAATCAGGCAAAAAAATCTTGGCAGAGCCACAACTGTTTAACTACAGTTTACGAAGATCCGGCTTGATCAGCGTCATGTTGTGAAAGACCATGCAGCAAAAGATCATGTAGAAAAAAATCATGTAGAAAAAAATCATGTAGAAAAAAATCATGTAGAAAAAAATCATGTAGAAAAAGGTTAAGCTGTAAAAATAACAGGGATGTATCGGGGCGTTGCAGTAGAGGCTGCAAAGGGATTGCACAGCTAAATGGATAGACTGTGCAGAATAAGGAGATCATGTCATGGATTTGACGCCGCTTTTCACGTGCCTGAATTTTACTGGGCCGAACTTAACTGGGCCGAGCTTAACTGGGACGAGCTTAACTGGGACGAGCTTAAACTGCTCAGGCTTAGATAGCCTCAGGGCCATCACTACCCAATTGTTCCCCAGCCGATTGCCCACAGACAGGTGTCAGCTGTGATGGGCTATCTCAAGCAGGC
>CAJQJT010000055.1 GCA_905478725.1 uncultured Pseudomonadales bacterium | reverse complement strand
CATCAGCCCAAATGGGCCAATCGGGGTGGTCCGATTGAGCATCCATGCCAGATCAACTTCCTCTGCTGAGGCAATGCCTTCAATAACGAGTTTTAAACCCTTACCCAATAGCGGGCCAAACATGGCGTTAAAAATATAGCCTGGGTTTTCCTTTTGTGACACCAGCGGCACACAGTTCAGACTGATGACATAGCGCTGCAGAATATCGATGGTTTCTTCCGAGGTGCGCGGCCCGGCAACAATGTCCACCAGCTTGGAGCCAAGATGCGAGTGCAGTGCAGCAAATTTATCGCCCCGCGTCAGCGCATCTTCAATCTCTGAAACCAACAGTGCGGAGGTGTTGGTAGTAATGATGGTGTGTGGCGGAAAAATACCATCGAGATAAGCGTGAGCATCACGCTTTAAATCGAGCTGTTCAGTAATCGATTCACTGACTAAATCAACGTTATCGACAATCGACTCTAGCTCGCTGTGAAGTGTCACTCGCGTTAACGCCTGATCGATATGCTCCTGCAGGCAGAGTCCGGCAGCGACAATAGTGGCGCCGATCTCTCGCTGTCTAGCGGTGACCTGGTCTAGGGTCTCTTGGGATAGGTCATACAGAGCAACGTTGTAACCCACTAGCGCGGAGAGCAGGGAGTTGTAACAGCCCATTGAGCCAGCGCCGATATAACAAACGTTATTGATCTCAGAAATTTTCATATTGTAAGGGTTCGACTTATTGTTATTCTACGTACTGGTGTCTGACGTATTTATGCCCTGATTATATTGGTTCTGTAGCAGAATTACTTTAGCGTTCGAGTAAAGCGTTCAGGTAGCACCAGGTTGGTGCTACCTTTGGTAACCACGGCCGGCATATAGGCCAGCACAGGAAGCTCAGCCAGTGCATTAACAATATGAAATTGGGTGGGGTTTTGTTCCCACGTGAGCTGGTTCCAGTCGATCTTGCCTTCACCCAGCTGCACATCAGTCACAATGCTTTCAGATGGAAACAGAGTTGCTTCATTAATCGCCGTACCAAAGCCACCCGCCGCCGCCAAATAGCGACAGCCCATTGGATTGTCTCTGCCTTCTTGCATCTCGGCGCCAAGCTGCAATTCTTCCGCCGTGGGTGCGCGCAGGTTATCGATCGATAGGTCGACAATTTTATGGCCGAAGTGGCTGGCATTAGTGCGCCATTTGCCACCAATCACACTGTGATCTGGTATATCAGCGTAAATCTTTGGGATGCCCTGTAATTCGCGACCAGCGAGAATTGGATCAGTCAGATTTTCCCACACCACCAAGGTATAGGTGCCGCGCAGAGTATCTTCCCCGCCTTTATAAATGACCGATGCTGTGACCCCGATCAGGTTGTAGCCGTGTCCTGCCAGCCAATCAATATTCTTACTGCAGGCATAGGTGACCGTGATGATTGCCTGCTCATCTACCTCGTAGGGCGCGGGCAAATAGGCGGCGAGTTTTTCTCTGTCGGTGAGATAAGAGATCGTCATTGCCGTGACATCGTGATACCAGCCGCTGCTGTTGGGATGCATCGGCCGCGGGCCGAAATGCGCCGGCATCATATAGCTGGCGTGGGGGTCGAGAGTAAAGGTCAAAAGTGCTGCTCCTAGATATCGTACCGCCAGTTTATCAAAAGCGACCGACATGAAAGTGATTATTGTTAAATTATGAATAGTAACGAATATAGATAATTAAAGTATGCTGGTCAACTTGTTTTAATGTCGGATGGTTTTGGCGTATTTTAACTCATTTTTTGTAGGAAAATATTTTGGACGTCCCATGAAAAAGTATATATTACAGGGTATTAGGTGGTTAATATAAATAAATTATTTTTAGATTAGACTTGATGGCATCAAATTAAAAGTTAAAATCAATAATATTAAATCTGTTTACATGCCAACTTTTGATTGTTATGGTAGTCGAAAATAAAAGCAAGATAGTGCTCATCAATAGTTGCTGGCCGCTATCAAGGAAAAACTAAAAACAATGTTCAAGGGGATCATTATGTTAAGAACATCACTAACAGTACTCAGTGCTGCGATTGCCTACGCTTGCGCCATGCAGGTTCAGGCGCAGGAAAATTCAGCTGTTTCAAGTCTGATGGAAGAGATTATTGTTACCTCCCAGAAGCGCGAGCAGACTCTGCAAGATACGCCCGTTGCAATCACGGCATTTACCGGCGATCAGATGTCTGATTTGGGTATTGTCTCGATTCAGGATATTTCAAACTTCACGCCGAGCATGTCCTACCAGGAAGCAGCCGGTGGTGGTGAAGGCAATAGAATTTATATTCGCGGCATCGGTCGTGAGACCAATGTGCTGGGTACAGAACCTGGTGTCGGCATCTATGGCGACGGTTTCTATACTAACGAATCTGGTGCACTGCTTGCTGGGGTCGACCGCATCGAGAGGATTGAAGTTTTGCGCGGCCCACAGGGCACGCTCTACGGCAGAAATACCACTGGTGGCGCGATTAATGTAGTCTCGAAACGCCCCAGTGATGAGTTTGAAGGGGTTATCCGATTTAATGCTGGATCCTACAGTACACGAGTTGGCCAGTTTACTCTGTCAGGTCCGCTGAATGATCGTGTACGTTACTTTGCGCATCACTCTTCGTACACGCAGGATAGTTTCTACACTAACGTATCTGGTGATAACCCCATAGGCCGTGATGAGTCATACTCGGAAGTCCAGCTAAATGTGGATGTCACTGACAGGGTAAACTGGAATCTACGCGCAACTGATGCAAGCTTTAATAACGAAACTATAGGCTTCCAGAATCTCGGTAATAACTTTACCAGCGGACCACTTAAGTTAGGTGAGCTGGTCGTCAACCCCGAACTATTTGCATCTCGCGCCGTATCACCCAGCGCTGCTGATCCCTTCGATATCGACTCTGATTTTCAGGGCTCCGTGCATCTCAGTAATAACTACAACTATCAATCTACTCTAAATATTGAATTTGATAGCATGACTGTGCGTATGCTCAACGGTTCCTTTGAAATGGAGTGGCAAGGTGAAAAGGACTACGACGGTACCTCAAGTCCGGTGTCGTACACCGAAGAAATTGCTCAGATTGAAGAATCTACCCAGCATGAAATTCAGTTTATTTCCAAAGGTGATGGCGCTGTAAGCTGGGTTGCGGGTGTCTTCTATTATGATAATGAGCTGCTTCAGCCCTATACGCTGCATGACTATGGCAACCCGTATTTAGCCAATGTCATCACACTGCCTTACTACGCGCCGAAAGCCAATCCTGAACAGGCGTTTTACCACCAGTCCGGTCAGCTCGAGGCACAGACTAGCGCTATTTATGGCCAGTTAGACTGGCAGGTAAGCGACGATCTGGTTGTTACAGCAGGTTTGCGTTACAGCGAAGATAAGAAAACCGGTAATGAGCAGCAGCAGGTTATTATTGATACGCTAGGTTGTGGCTTCAACTATTATCCCGGCACTGGGGTACCCTTTTCGCTGCCATTTTATGCACCTGCTGACTACAGCGCCTTTGTCGCCAATGGCAATCCATTCGCCGATGCTTGCCCTGCTGATGACGAAGCGCGCTATGCACTTGAGTACACTAACAAGTCAGCCGATCACAGTGCAAAATGGGATTCGATTACTTGGCGTCTAAATGCTAGCTTGTCATTGACTGAAAACAGCCAAGCCTATGCCACAGTCTCTACCGGCTATAAATCTGGCGGTTTCCGCCTTGGCGGTATGCAAGACGACCCAGCCACAGCGGTCAATGAGTCGATTGTTAAAGAAGAGACA
>CAJQJT010000054.1 GCA_905478725.1 uncultured Pseudomonadales bacterium | reverse complement strand
TTTGATCGTCAACTGCTCGGTATTACCAAAGCCTCACTGGCCACCGAAAGCTTTATCTCGGCAGCCTCTTTCCAGGAGACCACGCGAGTGCTCACCGAAGCTGCGGTTACCGGCAAAGCCGATCCGTTACGCGGCCTGAAAGAGAACGTGGTAGTAGGTCGACTGATTCCTGCGGGAACCGGCTTGGCTTATCACGCTCAGCGACGCAAGACTCGTGAAGCTGAAGCTGCGCCTGAAGTTGCAATGACTGCAGCGGACGTCGAAGCAGCCTTGAGCGAAGCGTTAAATATCGAGATTTGATAAAAGAATAAGGGAACAATGCGGGCACCCCAGATGATTTATTCTCTCAGTGTGACGACCCAAGGGTCATAGCACTGGTTGAGTAAAGGGAATGGCCGCTTGACTCCCGGATGTGCGGTATTTAGAATGCCGCTCCCTTTTGGATCTGATTGTCGGGTTAGCGACAGGGTTCAAGGAATGTATGGCCTTCATTAGGAAGGTATTTTTTATTTTTGGAGAAAAATTGCATGGCAACGATCAACCAGTTGGTTCGTAAGCCGAGAAAACGCAAAGTCAGTAAAAGTGACGTACCAGCACTTCAGGCCTGTCCGCAGCGCCGTGGTGTATGTACCCGTGTTTACACAACGACTCCGAAGAAGCCAAACTCTGCATTGCGTAAAGTTTGTCGCGTTCGTTTAACCAGTGGTTTTGAAGTTACTTCATACATTGGCGGCGAAGGTCACAATCTGCAAGAGCACAGCGTTGTCTTGATTCGTGGTGGTCGTGTAAAAGATCTTCCAGGTGTTCGCTACCATACGGTACGTGGCACATTGGATACAGCGGGTGTAAACGGTCGTTCACAGCGTCGCTCAAAGTACGGTACTAAGCGCCCTAAAGCGTAGTATCAGAAAGACGACTTGCGTAAGAATCGGTAATACAACCAAGTAAGGCTAGGGCCTATCCCTAGGAAAAACCTGAAGAGAAGGGCAAAACGATGCCAAGAAGAAGAGTAGCGGCAAAGCGGGACATTCTGCCAGATCCTAAATTTGGAAATGTCACGCTAGCTAAGTTTATGAACATGGTAATGGTCAGCGGCAAGAAATCTGTTGCTGAGCGGATTGTTTACGGAGCGCTTGATCTAGTTGAGCAGCGTCTCAAGAAAGATCCAGTTGAAGTGTTCCAAGAAGCGTTAGACAACGTTGCACCTATGGTGGAAGTTAAATCCCGCCGTGTTGGTGGCGCGACCTACCAGGTCCCAGTTGAAGTTCGTCCCTCGCGACGCACTGCACTGGCGATGCGTTGGTTGGTAGAATATGCTCGTAACCGCGGTGAGAAGTCCATGCCGCAACGCCTAGCTGGTGAGCTGATTGATGCAGCCGCAAGCAAAGGTGGAGCAGTTAAGAAACGTGAAGATGTTCACCGTATGGCAGAAGCCAACAAGGCGTTCTCGCACTTCCGTTTCTAAAAGATTATTGTCAAATGTAATCTTGCGCAAAAAAGGCGGCTGTTATGGCCGCCTTTTTTCGTTTTTAATGCCTAGATTTTAAAAGCTTAGATTTTAAAAGTCGTAGATGATCGATACAGTGCTGCTACTGTGATTACGACGCTTAGGCTAGCCTGTACGTAAAACACTATTGTTTAGGTCCTAGAGGAATATATTGTGTCTCGCGCAACCCCCATTAGTCGCTATCGCAACATCGGAATCTGCGCCCACGTAGACGCCGGCAAAACCACCACTACAGAGCGGGTGCTTTTCTATACTGGCCTTTCCCACAAGATCGGTGAGGTTCACGATGGCGCTGCAACCATGGACTGGATGGAGCAGGAACAGGAGCGTGGAATTACCATTACCTCCGCGGCGACCACCTGTTTTTGGAAGGGCATGAATGGGCAGTTCCAAGACCACCGCATCAATATTATTGACACCCCAGGGCACGTTGACTTCACCATTGAAGTTGAGCGCTCCCTGCGCGTCCTAGATGGCGCTGTAATCGTTCTCTGCGGTTCCTCCGGTGTTCAGCCACAAACTGAGACCGTATGGCGGCAGGCAAACAAATACGAGGTTCCACGCTTGGTCTTCGTCAATAAGATGGACCGTGCCGGTGCCGATTACATGATGGTGGTCAGCCAGCTCAAAGAGCGCCTCGGTGCGATTCCAGTCCCGCTGCAAATGACCATCGGTGCCGAAGAAGAATTTAAAGGCGTCGTTGATCTGGTGAAGATGAAGGCGGTTTATTGGAACGATGCCGATCAGGGCATGACCTTTGAATATGCCGAGATCCCCGAAGACATGCTCGACGAATGCCAGGAAATGCATGAGTTTCTTGTTGAGTCGGCAGCCGAAGCCAACGAAGAGTTGATGGACAAGTATCTTGACGACGAACAGCTCACTGAAGACGAGATTAAACAGGGGCTCCGTGCGCGCACCTTGGCCAATGAAATTGTTCTGGTACTCGGCGGCTCAGCGTTTAAGAACAAAGGCGTACAGGGCGTTCTAGATGCGGTGGTGGAGTACCTGCCATCACCCACCGAAGTAAAAGCCATTGAAGGC
>CAJQJT010000053.1 GCA_905478725.1 uncultured Pseudomonadales bacterium | reverse complement strand
TGTACGGTTCGAAATAACAGTCAGGGCAATTCAACCCATTTATGTCATCCCGACAGAGCGAAGCGACGAGGGATCTCCTTGCCGGTTACTGAGATCTCTCACATTCGTTCGAGATGACAGCTTGGGTGGTTCGAAATAACAGCTTGGGCGGTTCGAAATAACGGTTTGTACGGTTCGAAATAACGGTTTGTACGGTTCGAAATAACGGTTTGTACGGTTCGAAATAACAGTCAGGGCAATTCAACCCATTTATGTCATCCCGACAGAGCGAAGCGACGAGGGATCTCCTTGCGTAATAGAACACCAAACCAACAGACCAAAAAAATGGCCACAACTGATATCGAGTTGCGGCCACCGGGTGGCTCTTACGTTGAGCCTGAAACAGGATAAATTCCTGTTTAATTTTTCGTCATTGCTTACTCTTACCTTTTGATCTTTCCTGTTAAGTTTAATTCTTAGCGCAAAATCGTCTTACAGATTTGCCGCTTTTTGCTGAAATGAGCGTTGATTAAACCCATTCCAATAATCTTCTTTGCCTTCTCGCCAGCCTCTCGACCAGTGGAATGCCATTATTGAATTTTCTTGGTAGGGGATTGCTGCGAGGGTGCGGCCTTGAACTGCCGCCTGATAACCTTTTACGAATGAACGGTGTTCCAAATCTCTTTTATGTTTTTTCACTTATATCTCCTAAGGGTTTATCTAGGAAACCGACACTCAGCTTGAAAAACGTGCTGAGAGCAGTTTTTATCAAACAAAATTGTACAAAGAGCGATAGAATGAGCGCCTTTCGAAACGCTGAACCCAGTTCATCAAATTCTGTCGACTCTGTCGAAGATTTTGTTAGTCTATAAAGACTGCGTTTTAATCCTCAAAGTAATAAAAAAGCGATAAAAGGATCCTATTTGTGTCATCAGTTGATCATGCTTGGCTAGCCACATGTCCCAAAGGGCTCGAGCAATTGCTCGCCCAAGAGTTACTGGCGCTGGGTGCCGAGAGCACTAAAGAAACTGTAGCTGCGGTGCATTTTATCGGCACCAGAGAGCTGGCCTACCGCGCCTGTCTCTGGTCGCGTCTGGCCAACAGAATATTGATGCCGCTGCACAGCTTTAGCTTGGACGAGGAAGATCAACTCTACCAAGAGTGTTTGGATATTCCCTGGGAAGAGCACTTTTCCCACGAGCAAACCATTGCCATCGACTTTATTGGTACATCGCGCCTAGTCGACAACACCATGTATGGCTCCCAGCGGGTTAAAGATGCGGTTGTTGACCGTATCCGTCGCGAAGAGGGCGAGCGCCCCAATGTGGATACCAAGAACCCGGATATTCGTATCCAGGTACGTCAGCACAAAGGGCAGGTCACTGTCTCTCTGGATATTTCCGGAGAGAGCCTCCACCGTCGCGGCTATCGCAGCGGGCAGGGCAGTGCACCAATTAAAGAGAACCTCGCCGCCGCACTCTTGATGCGTTGCAACTGGCCTGAGATGATGAAAAACGGCGCCGCGCTGCTCGACCCCATGTGCGGTAGTGCCACATTGATTATTGAAGGCGCGATGATGGCGGCGGATATTGCCCCGGGTCTATTACGCGAGCGCTTTGGTTTCACCGATTGGAAACAGCACGATCAAGAGCTGTGGCAGTCAATCTTTGACGAAGCAGAGCAGCGTAAGGTTGCCGGCCTTGAAGCTTTGGAGTTGGATATTCGCGGCTACGATGCCAACCCACGGGTACTGGAATTCGCCACATTAAATATTGAAAAAGCCGGCCTAGATGAACATATTCGTCTGGCCCACAAGCCTATAGATCAGTTTGGTAAAGCCACCGCTGACTATGGTCTGCTGCTCACCAACCCTCCCTATGGCGAGCGTCTTGGTGACGTAGACGGCTTGAAACCGATTTACCAAAAGTTGGGTTCGGTATTGCAGAAGAACTTCCAAGGCTGGAAAGCTGCGGTGTTTACCGGCAATGTTGAGCTCGGTCGCGAGACCGACCTGACGCCCACCAAACAGTACCAACTGTTTAACGGCACCATCCCCTGCAAATTGTTGGTCTTTGAAGACCTCACCTCACGCTCGGCAAAAATCGAAGAGCGCTTAAATAAGCCAGCCCCGGCTCAGGAACTCACCGAAGGCGCCAAGATGGTGTATAACCGTTTGGTGAAAAACCAGCGCAAACTCAATGGTTGGTTAAATAAAACCGGTGTCACCTGTTACCGAGTTTACGATGCGGATATCCCCGAATACTCAGTCGCCGTGGATATCTACGAGGACTCAGTCCACGTTCAGGAATACCTGCCGCCAAACACCATTGAAGATAAAATCGCCCGCGAGCGCTTCGCCGAAGTTAAGCAAGCGGTTAAAGAGTTTGCCAAGGACGCCCCTGGCCATATTCACTACAAAGAGCGCCGCCGCCAGAAAGGCGACAGTCAGTACGAGCGCTTTAACGAAGGCCCTAGCGATACGATTACAGTCTATGAAGGGGAAGCGCAGTTTGAGGCTAACCTCTCAGACTATCTGGATACAGGTCTGTTTCTTGATCACCGCCCAGTGCGTCGAATGGTCACCGAACTGGCCAAGGGTAAAAGCCTGCTTAACCTGTTCTGCTATACCGCAGCGGTCTCTGTGCAGGCGGCATTGGGCGGAGCTAAGAGCAGTCTGAGTA
>CAJQJT010000052.1 GCA_905478725.1 uncultured Pseudomonadales bacterium | reverse complement strand
TAGTGCGAACCCAGCAGCGAAGACCAGATTTACTGGACCGCCTCGAGCTCAACCCTGAGCAACAGGCTCTACTCAAGGAAATGAGTGCTGCGCTGGCAGATGATGGCAAAGGATAGTGACCATCCTCTCTGTACAGAGCTCTAAAACAGGTGGCATGCCACCAACCAATGAAAATTGAGGAGCAAGAAATGACTAACAAAGTATCGATAATTGCTGCGATTGAAAAAGAGCAGATGAGCAAAGAAATTCCTGATTTCAGCCCCGGTGATACCGTTGTTGTGCAGGTAAAAGTAAAAGAAGGCACTCGTGAGCGTCTGCAGGCATTCGAAGGCGTAGTATTAGCCAAGCGTAATCGTCAGCTGAATTCTGCCTTTACCGTTCGTAAAATCTCTAACGGCATTGGTGTTGAGCGTACGTTCCAGACTTACAGCCCACTGGTTGACAGCATTGAAGTTAAGCGTCGCGGTGCAGTTCGTCGCGCTAAGCTCTACTATCTCCGTGAGCGTTCAGGTCGATCTGCACGTATCAAAGAGAAGCTCAACAAATAAATACTGGTTTCAAACAGTATTTGTTGTGCAAAAAAAGGCGGCTCCAAAAGAGCCGCCTTTTTTAATGCCTGCAATAAAGCCCCAAACCTATACGTAAGTAAATATTTTTCAAAGCCTGCAGCTTGACAGCCCGCCGCCATAGTCTATCTTTTAACTTACCACTGCAAAATGTGATGAACCTCACGTTTTGCTCAAAAACAATTCACAGAAATTCCCAGAGATGTTTTGTGAATCCTAGGCAGAGGCCTTCAAGGAAGACACCATGAAAATAACAGTATTAGCGACCCTCTTTGCAGGGTTATTGGCATTGAGCCCAGCCCATGCAGGTACTATTGACCTGCTTAGTGTCTGGTCTGCAGACAAAGGTCGAACTAGCGGAGGCGTTGATGAAAATGCTTTGAATACCGCGTTTGGAGACGGTGTAATCGATCAATTCTTCCCGGATAGTTGCACAACATGTGTTGTCACAGCCGGAAGTATCGGTGATATCACATCCGGCGACTTTTGGTCCACAGGAACAGCTCATGATCAACCGGCCGATATGATAAATATGTTGGCGTTTGAGGGGATAGTTATTCCAAGTTTGACAGGTAATAAAGATCCCGCGAGTTTTAGTGGCCAGGGATTGTTAACCACAGCCGATTTCACCGGTTATCTAACGGTTAAGGCAGCATCCTACGTATGGCTGTTTAAAATTAATGGCGATAACACAGCGGGGAATCAGATTCAGGTTGAAATAGGCAAAGCACTGGATGGTAAAGATCACAATATCTCCCACTACACTGAATGGGCAGTCGCTGAAGTCCCTCTTCCCGCTGCGGCTTGGTTGTTTTTATCTGGGTTGGTAGGCTTGGCCGGCTTGCGGAAATCATCAAAACAGTAGCCTAGTAGCGGTTAGAAGGAGAACTGATTCACAATTTGGATGTTACGCAATCGACACAACCTGTCGGTGGCGTACACTCCAGTTCAGGAAATTATCGTTTAGAGTCAGTTTTGCCTTATGGCCGATCAAATATCAAGGATGGTACGTCGTCACGACGCCAAGATTAATGCCTTTTCTCGCCTTATTGATGCGGCGATTATAGGCTGTACTCTTGTGGCGTTGGTTTCGGTGCTCCAACTCAGCTGGGTGCCGCTGTATAGCTGGCTGCTATTGATCTCTATTGTGCTGTTTAGCTTTCTCTCTGAGTCCAGTCATAGCAAATCTTGGCGTGATATCAGTCTTCGGGCAGAGGTCACTGGCGTAGGCAGTAATTGGCTGACGATTGTCCTAGTGCTGATTCTGGCAGATGTAATTTTTCATCCCTCTGACCTGTACAACCGTGAGGCTGTCATTTACTGGTTTGTCCTCACTCCTATAGAACTTATTTCTTGGCATTCCATATTGCGCATGGTCTTGCGTCTGTTCCGCTATACCGGTGTGCGGGCGCAATCTGTGGCCATCTACGGCGCCACCGAATTGGGCGCCGGCCTTGAGGGACGCATTCAGAATATGCCATGGTCGGGCTATAATTTTGTAGGGTATTTCGACGACCGCAAAACCAATGGCACTCGTCGTTTTATCTCCGATTCCAGTCTTATCAAAGGTGGTTCTCAAGAGCTCATTGAGCAGGCCAAGGCCGGTAAGATAGACACCATATTTATCACTCTGCCTCTTGCCGCTGAAAAGCGTATCAAGCAGCTACTCAATGAATTGGCCGACACTACAGTCTCTGCCTACATGATGCTCGACCTCTTCAGCTTTGATCTGCTTACCGCCAGTTGGTTGGATATTCAAGGCATGCCCGCGATCAGCGTCTTCGAATCCCCTCATACGGGTTTGGATAATTTTGCCAAGCGCTCTCTCGATCTAGTTGCTGGCAGCATGATCCTAACCTTGATTGCCATTCCCATGCTGTTAATCGCCGCAGGTATCAAACTTACATCTAAAGGCCCGGTGCTCTTTCGGCAGCAGCGTTATGGCGTTGGTGGCGAGTCAATAACAGTGTGGAAGTTCAGAACCATGACGGTAATGGATGCTGGGGACAAGAAGCTAGTGCAGGCTTCGAAAGATGACAGCCGCATCACCCCTTTTGGCGCCCTGTTGCGAAGAACCTCAATGGATGAGTTGCCACAGTTCTTTAACGTTATTACCGGATCTATGTCGATTGTCGGGCCACGTCCACATGCCGTCATTCACAACGAGTTCTACCGCACGGCGATCCACGGTTACATGCTGCGTCACAAAGTAAAACCGGGCATTACCGGACTGGCACAAATTAAAGGTTATCGGGGAGAGACTGACACTCTGGCAAAGATGGAAGGGCGCATCAAATATGATCTCGAATATATTCGCAGCTGGTCGCTCTGGCTGGACGTTAAATTGATCCTCATGACAGCTTTTGGCGGATTTTTGAACAAAAATGCTTACTAACAATTGACCCCAGGCCGGTGGCTTCTAAAGAGCGCAATTAGGTCTACACTAAACTGAAGGATTAGAAAGGAAGGAGATCATGGATATGATAATTGGATATTTAACCCGTAAATTAAGCAGCAAGCTACGAATAGTCTTTGTAACAGCAGTGGTTGCATCCCTAGGGTTGCTACAGATTGCCGCTGCAGACAGCTATAAACTCAATCCGGGAGATGAGGTTGAGATATCAGTTTGGAATGAAGAAAACCTGCAAAAGACCATCACCGTGCTACCCGACGGAATGATCTCATTTCCCCTGGTCGGGCATCTGCAGGCAGCAGGAAAAAGTGCCTCCGAAATTGAAATTACCATCGCGGCAAAACTCAATGCCTACATAGCCGATCCCGAAGTCAATGTCACCGTCACCAGTACCAGAGGCAACGTCATCTTTGTTGTCGGCAAAGTCTTAAAGCCCGGCCCCATTGTCATGATTCAGTCCACCACCGTGATGCAGGCTCTGGCCATGGCCGGTGGATTAAATGAATTTGCCTCGGCTAACTCGATCAAAATCATTCGCCGCAGCGGTCTTGAAGATGACTCTACGGAAACATTGCTCAAGATCCGTTATTCCGATCTTGAAAAGGGCAATGATCTGGCCTCGAACCATATTCTCAACTACGGCGACGTTATTGTCGTCCCCTAAATAGCAAGGATTCGCTATGAACAAGACCATTACTCAAATCGCCATAGGCGTTGCACTGGCCATAGCGCCAGTGGTTTCAGGGGCTGCCACCTGGGTGGCAGACTACAGCTTTAATGCCGATGTCAGCTATGACGACAACTTTTTTATGAGTGAGTCAGAGCAGGACACAGTGGTTTATTCGGTTAAGCCTGAGGCATCGTTGATGTACGTTTCCCAAGTGGCAAAATCGCAGCTTGATGCCCGAGTGGCACTAAGACGTTATTCTGAATTCGAACAATTTGACTCGGAAGATCCAGCCTTTGATTGGAAGAATAGCTATAAAACTGAGCGCTCTACTTGGGGTCTCGATTTTGGTTACAGTGAAAACTCGCAGCGCGATGCTGCAGAATTAGACACTGGAATTTTTGATTCAAACAGCATTGTTGAAACCATTTACGTCAACCCCAGCGTCAATCTCGATATTACTGAGAGAGACCAATTGGGCGTTTCTCTCAACTACAGTGAGCGAGACTACGACACCAATGATTTTTCAGACAATGACAATCAGACTCTTGGCTTAGATTGGCAGCATCGAGTCAATGAAGTCATAAGCACGACTGCAATGGTCAGTATCTCGCAATACGATGCCGACAGAATCGCGATCAGTAGCAATACAACCGACTATTTGCAGGCCACAATTGGCTTTATTTACAAGCGTTCTGAGGCCATGACAATCAACGGTAGCATAGGTCACTTTGA
>CAJQJT010000051.1 GCA_905478725.1 uncultured Pseudomonadales bacterium | reverse complement strand
TATACGCGCACCATAACCACTTCCTCTAATCATCCCCTGCTCGACGATCCCTATTTTCGACGTCTCTTTAACAACCAGCAGCAGCGTATTCAGTCCTCCCTCGGCTCCGGCGTTATCATGCAGGAAGATGGCTTTATGCTGACCAATAACCATGTGATTGACGGTGCCGATCAGATATTGGTGCTGCTCTATGATGGCCGCGAAGCACCCGCCATTGTGGTGGGCAAAGATCCGGAAACCGATCTGGCCGTGCTCAAAATCGAAGCTGACAACCTGCAGCCGATTTCGGTGGGCGAACCAGCCCAGGCTCAGATTGGTGATGTGGTTCTGGCGATTGGCAACCCCTATGGCGTAGGCCAAACGGTTACCCAGGGCATCATTAGTGCTACGGGCCGCAATGGTCTCGGGCTGAACACTTTCGAAAACTTTATTCAGACGGACGCCGACATCAACCCTGGCAACTCAGGTGGCGCATTGGTTGATAGCTACGGTAATTTGCTTGGTATCAATACGGCAATCCTCAATCAAGCTGGCTCGGCGGGCATTGGCTTCGCGATTCCAGCGGATACGGCAGAGAAAGTGCTCAATGACATTATTAGTTATGGCTATGTAGTGCGAGGCTGGCTGGGTATGGACGCCTTTCCTTTGACTCAGCCGATTGCTAAACGCTTGAACTTACCGATCTACCAAGGGTTGTTAGTGCGAGCGATTTACAATGGCAGCCCGGCTTTTCTGGTGGGCATTCAGCCAGGGGATATAGTGATCAAGATCAATGGCGAACCGGTCACCGACCGTCAGAGCAGTATCAGCCAGATTGCTGATGTGGCGCCTGGCGCGCCGATTGAATTGGAAATTTGGCGTCAGGGTGCGACCTTTACCGTAACTGCTGTGGCGGGCATTCGTCCCACCAGCCCACTCTAAATAAAACACTCAACAAAACACTCAACAAAACAACAGCTCTAGCCAATAATCTCGCCCAGGGCATCAATTAACTGCTGATTTTGCTCTGGCGTGCCCACCGTAATGCGCAAAAACTCACTGAGCCGCGGCTTATTAAAGTGGCGGATAATAATATTTTTATCCCGCAGAGATTGAGTCAGCGCCAAACCATCCTCGTTCGAGTGACGGGCGAGAACAAAATTTGCTGCTGAGGGCAGCACCTCAAAACCGAGTTTTTCGAGCTGCTCAACTATCCACTCACGACTAGAGATCACCTGCTCACGCATGGCCGAGAAATAGTCTGGATCGTTAAAAGACGCCACCGCTGCAGCCAACTGAACATGACCAAGGGGGTAGGAGTTAAAGCTATTTTTGATCCGCTCAAGCCCTTCGATTAATACCGCAGAACCCATGGCATAACCAATTCTCATGCCCGCCAGTGAGCGCGACTTGGACATGGTTTGCACAACTAAAAGATTGTCGTACTGGTCTATCAAGCTGACTGCGCTAGATCCGGCCTCAGCAAAATCGATATAGGCTTCATCAACTACTACCACAGAGTCTCTGTTGCCCTGAAGTAAGGCCTCGATAGCATCAAGCCCCAACAGTCTCCCCGTAGGTGCGTTGGGGTTGGGGAAAATAATTCCGCCATTGGCCTGGTTATAGGCGCCTAAATCCAGAGTGAAATCATCAGCTAGGGGGATCTTGCTAAATTCAATACCATAGAGACCACAGTAGACTGGGTAAAAACTGTAGCTTATATCGGGATATAAGATTGGCTGCGCCTGACGAAACAGGCCATTAAACACATGGGCCAAAACTTCGTCAGAGCCATTACCAACAAAAACCTGCTCGGGGGTCAGCTGGAAGTAATCCGCAAGAGTGTGCTTTAGCTGATCGGCATTGGAGGGCGGGTAGAGACGTAAGTCATCGTTCACCGCGCTGTTCATCGCTGCCATCACGGCTGGCGAGGGCGGATAGGGATTTTCATTGGTATTTAGCTTGGTGAGATTGGTATTCGCAGGTTGCTCGCCCGGAATATAGGGCTCGAGTCCGACAACAAAATCACTCCAGTACTTACTCATATTTGTCTCTCGTCTTAACTTGCACACTTTTTTTGCGCACTTTGGCTTTGATTTTTAGCTGTTTTATCGATCAGTCGCGAATTCGATATTCTGCAGAGCGCGCGTGAGCCGTCAGGGACTCACCACGACCCAGCACCGAGGCCACTTTACCAAGCTCAGAAGCACCCTCTTCGGAACAGAAAATCAGCGAGCTGCGCTTCTGGAAATCATAGACTCCCAACGGCGAAGAAAAGCGCGCTGTAGATGAGGTTGGCAACACGTGGTTAGGGCCGGCGCAATAATCACCCAATGCTTCAGCGGTGTGGCGACCCATAAAGATAGCGCCAGCGTGACGTATGTTTGGCAGCCAGGCTTCGGGATCGGCAACGGATAATTCCAGGTGCTCTGGGGCAATACGGTTAATTAACTCAATAGCTTCGTCTGCATCGCGCACTTCAATTAGTGCACCGCGACGCTCTAGCGACTGGCGAATAATCTCACTGCGCTCCATCTCGGGTAACAATTTGGTCATGCTGCTGTGTACCGCAGCTATGTAGTCAGCGTCCCAAGAGACAAATATCGCCTGAGCGTCTTCATCGTGCTCCGCTTGAGAGAACAGGTCCATGGCGATCCAATCGGGATCAGTGTCGCCATCGCAGACCACCAGAATTTCACTGGGCCCAGCAACCATATCCAGACCGACTATACCAAAGACCATACGTTTGGCCGTGGCCACATAGATATTGCCGGGACCAACAATCTTATCCACTTTAGGCACTGTTTCAGTGCCATAGGCTAGCGCGGCAATCGCCTGAGCGCCACCAATAGTAAATACCTGATCGACACCGGCAATAGCGGCGGCAGCTAGTACCATGGGGCTGAGCTCACCGTCCGGTGCTGGCACCATCATAATTACTTCGCCCACTCCGGCAACGCGAGCCGGAATGCAGTTCATCAATACCGATGAGGGATAACTGGCTTTGCCGCCAGGCACGTAGATACCGACACGATCTAGGGGCGTAATCTGCTGCCCGAGAACGGTACCGTCGGCTTCACAATAGCGCCAAGAGGGTTGCTCCTGGTGATTGTGGTAATCGCGAATACGCTCTGCGGCTATCTCGAGGGCACTTCTAGTCTCGACATCGATGGAC
>CAJQJT010000050.1 GCA_905478725.1 uncultured Pseudomonadales bacterium | reverse complement strand
CCAGTTTATGGATCAGAACAACCCGCTGTCTGAGATTACTCACAAGCGCCGTGTTTCGGCCTTGGGACCCGGTGGTCTGACCCGTGAGCGCGCTGGTTTTGAAGTGCGTGACGTACACCCGACTCACTACGGTCGAGTATGTCCAATTGAGACGCCTGAGGGACCAAACATTGGTCTGATTAACTCACTGGCGACTTATGCGCGAACGAACAGCTACGGCTTTATTGAAACGCCGTACCGCAAAGTGGTTAACAATAAGGTTACTGATCAGATCGAGTATCTGTCAGCGATTAACGAGTCACAGTACGTTATTGCACAGGCCTCGGCCAAACTTAACGCTAAAGGCGAGTTTGTTGAAGACGTCGTAAACGTTCGTCATCAAAACGAATTTACCGTCAAGCTGCCAGGTGATGTGGACTATATGGATGTGTCGCCGCGCCAGGTTGTATCTGTTGCTGCTTCGCTGATTCCATTCCTCGAGCACGATGATGCTAACCGAGCCTTGATGGGTTCAAACATGCAGCGTCAGGCAGTTCCAACGTTGCTTGCAGAAGCTCCATTGGTGGGTACAGGTATCGAGCGTCCAGTGGCAAGTGACTCTGGTGTCTGTAAGGTTGCCAAGCGCGGTGGTGTTATCGAGAGCGTTGATGCTGGACGAATCGTTGTTCGCGTCAGTGATGAAGAGACTGAATCCGGTGATGCTGGTGTCGATATCTACAACTTGACCAAGTACACCAGATCTAACCAGAACACCTGTATCAATCAGCGTCCAATTGTTAACCAAGGGGATATCATTGCCCGTGGTGACGTATTGGCTGATGGTCCTTCGGTTGATCTGGGTGAGCTGGCACTGGGGCAAAATATGCGCATCGCATTTATGCCTTGGAACGGTTTCAACTTTGAGGATTCGATCTTAATCTCCGAGCGTGTGGTTAAAGAAGATCGATTCACTACCATTCATATTCAGGAACTGACCTGTGTTGCTCGCGACACTAAGCTGGGCTCTGAAGAGATCACTGCAGATATTCCAAACGTCGGTGAAGTAGCGTTGGCACGACTGGACGAGTCCGGCATTGTGCACATCGGCGCCGAAGTGGCTGCAGGGGATATTCTGGTGGGCAAGGTGACGCCAAAAGGCGAGACCCAGCTGACTCCGGAAGAAAAACTTTTGAGAGCGATCTTCGGTGAGAAAGCCTCTGATGTTAAGGACACGTCACTGCGTGTACCAACAAGCATCAAAGGCACCGTAATCAATGTTCAGGTCTTCACTCGTGATGGTTTGGATAAAGACCAACGCTCATTGGATATCGAGCGCGCTGAGCTGGATCAGTACCGCAAGGATCTGAACGACGAGTACCGCATTGTTGAAAATGCCACACTCGGACGTCTGTTCTCGGCTCTAGTTGGTGGCAAAGTGGTTAAAGCTGAGGGCCTTAAGAAGGGCGCTGAGCTGACTGCTGCTGATGTTGGCGAATACACTACAGATGACTGGTTTGCTATTCGTATGGACAAAGCAGAGCTCAACGATCAGATCGCTGCAGCTCAAGCCCAGCTTGGCGAACGTCGTATAGATCTTGATGAGCGTTTTGAAGAGAAGCGTCGCAAGTTGCAGAGCGGTGATGATCTTGCTCCTGGCGTACTCAAGACAGTTAAGGTCTATCTTGCGGTTAAACGTCGCATTCAGCCAGGTGACAAGATGGCTGGTCGTCACGGTAACAAAGGTGTTATCTCGGTTATTAAGCCAATCGAAGATATGCCTTACGATGAACATGGTGAGCCAGTCGATATCGTACTCAACCCTCTCGGTGTTCCATCGCGAATGAACGTTGGTCAGGTACTTGAAACCCATATGGGTATGGCTGCTAAAGGTCTTGGCGTTAAGATTGACGCGATGATCAAAGCGCAGTCTAAAGCGGCTGAAATCCGCAAGTTCCTTCAGGAAATCTACGATGTTGGCGAGACCGTTTACGGCACCGACCTCAAAGAGTTGACTGACAAAGAAGTCCTCGAGTTGGCTGGCAACTTGCGCAAAGGTGTGCCGATCGCGACACCCGTATTTGATGGCGCAAACGAAGTCGAGTTGAAGAAGCTTCTGGAGCTGGCTGGCCTTCATGAGAGTGGTCAAACCACCCTTTATGATGGTCGCAGTGGCGACAAGTTCGATCGACCGGTGACAGTTGGCTATATGTACATGCTAAAACTGAACCACTTGGTAGACGACAAAATGCACGCACGTTCAACAGGTTCTTACAGCTTGGTTACTCAGCAGCCGCTGGGTGGTAAAGCACAGTTTGGTGGGCAGCGATTCGGTGAGATGGAAGTATGGGCGCTGGAGGCATATGGTGCCGCCTACACGCTGCAGGAAATGCTTACTGTTAAGTCTGATGATGTTGCAGGTCGTACCAAGATGTATAAAAACATCGTCGACGGCGATCACCGAATGGAGCCTGGCATGCCAGAGTCATTCAACGTGTTGGTTAAAGAGGTGCGCTCACTCGGCATCAACATGGAATTGGAAAACGAATAAGCGCTGTTTTGCTTACCTGATGGCCGGGGCGAAAAATCGCCTCGGCAAACCCAGTTACTGGAGGAAAAGCCTTGAAGGATTTAGTCAACCTACTCAAGCAGCAAGAACAAAATACTGAATTCGATAATATTCGAATCGGTCTCGCATCACCGGAAATGATCCGTTCATGGTCATTTGGTGAGGTTAAGAAGCCCGAGACAATTAATTACCGTACTTTCAAGCCTGAGCGTGAAGGTCTTTTCTGTGCCAAGATTTTTGGACCAGTAAAAGATTACGAATGTCTCTGTGGCAAGTACAAGCGCATGAAGCACCGCGGTATTGTGTGTGAGAAATGTGGCGTTGAAGTGACACTGACAAAAGTCCGTCGTGAGCGCATGGGTCACATTGAACTGGCCTGTCCAGTTGCCCACATCTGGTTCCTCAAGTCCTTGCCTTCGCGCATTGGTTTGATGCTGGATATGACACTGCGTGAAATCGAACGCGTACTCTACTTTGAATCCTACGTGGTCACAGATCCAGGTCTGACTACATTGGAGAAAGGTCAGCTGTTGACCGACGACGAGTACTTCGAATCTCTCGAAGAGTTCGGCGACGAATTCACTGCGACCATGGGTGCTGAAGCAATTCAGGCTCTGCTCAAAGAAATTATCCTCGAAGACGAAATTGCCGATATCCGTGAGGAAATCCCCAATACTAAGTCTGAGACCAAGATTAAAAAGTTCTCCAAGCGCCTTAAGCTGCTGGAAGCGTTCCACGGTTCTGGCAACAAGCCAGAGTGGATGGTTCTGCAAGCTCTGCCGGTTCTGCCGCCAGATCTTCGCCCGCTGGTACCGTTGGACGGTGGACGCTTTGCGACTTCAGATCTGAACGATCTGTATCGTCGAGTGATCAACAGAAACAACCGTCTTAAGCGCCTGCTGGAGCTTAACGCACCAGATATCATCGTCCGCAACGAAAAGCGAATGTTGCAAGAATCTGTCGATGCACTGCTAGACAACGGTCGTCGCGGTCGCGCCATCACTGGCTCGAACAAGCGTCCTCTGAAGTCACTTGCCGATATGATTAAAGGTAAGCAGGGTCGTTTCCGTCAGAACTTGCTCGGTAAGCGTGTTGATTACTCTGGACGTTCGGTGATCGTTGTTGGTCCTGCTCTGCGTCTGCATCAATGTGGTCTGCCTAAGCGTATGGCACTTGAGCTGTTCAAGCCGTTCATCTTCAGCAAGCTAGAACTGCGTGGCCTGGCCACAACGATCAAAGCCGCTAAGAAAATGGTTGAGCGCGAAGAGCCAGTAGTTTGGGACATTCTCGAAGATGTTATTCGCGAGCATCCAGTACTGCTTAACCGTGCACCTACACTTCACCGTCTTGGTATCCAGGCATTTGAGCCGGTACTGATTGAAGGTAAAGCGATTCAGCTACACCCATTGGTTTGTGCGGCCTACAACGC
>CAJQJT010000049.1 GCA_905478725.1 uncultured Pseudomonadales bacterium | reverse complement strand
GTGGCCAATGACCAGCGTCAGGTGATCTATCAGCAGCGCAACGACCTGCTTGAAGATGGCGATATCTCCGACGTGATTACCGCGGTTCGCGAAGATGTGGTAACCCAGTCAATGAATATGTTTATTCCCCCCCAGAGCCTTGAAGAGCAATGGGATATCGAAGGCCTGGAAAAATCCCTGCACACAGACTTCAACCTGCAGTTGCCCATTAGCCAATGGCTCGAAGAAGACAGTCGCCTCGACGAAGAGACTCTCCGCGCCCGAGTGATTGAACTGGTACAAGAGGACTATCAAACGCGCTACGCCGATGTGGGTACCCAGATGCGCGAAGTGGAGCGTCAGATCATGCTTCAGGTGCTCGACACCCAGTGGAAGGATCACCTCGCCAATATGGACCAGCTGCGTCAGGGCATTGGGCTGCGCGCCTACGCGCAGAAAAATCCCAAGCAGGAATATAAGCGCGAGTCCTTCGCTATGTTTGAAGAGCTGCTGGCCAATATTAAATACGAAACTATTCGTTTCCTCAGCCATATTCAAGTGGCCAGCGATGACGATATGCGCAAGCTTGAAGCTCAGCGCCGCAAAGAGCAGGAAGGCCGTGAGTACCAGCATGCACAGTCAGCAAATCTCGCTCAGGAACAGGGTGAAGAGGCGGCTCCAGCAGCACAGCCAGTTCAGCGTCTCGGGCCCAAGGTAGGGCGCAATGATCCCTGCCCCTGTGGTTCCGAGAAAAAGTACAAGCAGTGTCACGGCAAAATTAACTAAACCCATTGAGGGTTGCTAGAAAGCAGACAATAGAGATCAGGAATAACCATGGCCACAGGTAATAAACCCTTTCCACAGATGCACCCAGTTGCTGGGTTCAAACTGGGCACCACCAGCGCCGGAATCAAAACTCCGGGACGCAGTGATTTGGTCGTGATGGAACTGCAGCCCGGTTCTGCAGTGGCCGGAGTGTTCACCCAGAATGCCTTCTGTGCCGCACCTGTAGTGGTGGCCAAACAACATCTCAGTCGCGCAACGCCAAGATATCTAGTGACCAATACAGGCAACGCCAATGCCGGTACTGGCGAGCAGGGCATGATCGATGCTCTAGCTAGCTGCGAAGTTCTGGCTGAGCTACAGGGAGTTTCTCCAGATCAGGTGCTACCCTTCTCCACCGGCGTGATTGGTGAACCACTGCCCATAGACAAACTTCTCGCGGCACTGCCTGCCGCAGTGGCAGCTCTAGAGGAAGACAGCTGGGCTCAGGCCGCTCAGGGTATCTTGACCACCGACACCAGAGCCAAAGGTGCGAGCCTGCAATACCAGCCTGACAGTGCCTCTGGCGAGTTGATCACCATTACCGGTATCACCAAAGGCTCGGGCATGATTAAGCCCAATATGGCCACCATGCTCGGCTATGTGGCCACCGACGCTAAAGTGGACGCTGAATTACTCCAGCGTGCCCTGAGGCTAGTCGCGAATAAATCTTTTAACCGCATTACCGTAGACAGCGACACCTCCACCAACGACGCAGTGATCCTAGTGGCCACAGGTGCCAGCGAATTGGTAATAGATGAAAGCAATTTTGAGCAATTTTTGGCTCAATTAGAAACCGTCTTTATTGAATTGGCCCAGTCGATTATTCGCGATGGCGAAGGGGCAAGTAAATTTGTTTCAGTGATCGTCGACGGCGCATTGGATTCAGCTGAAGCACTGAAAGTCGCCTACACAGTAGCCGAATCACCATTGGTTAAAACCGCACTGGCCGCATCAGACGCCAACTGGGGCCGCATTCTTGCCGCCGTGGGTCGCGCCGGTGTTGAAAACCTCGATGTTAGCCTTGTCTCTGTGCATCTCAATGACGTCTTAATTGTCGAAGCCGGAGGTCGCGCAGCCAGTTACACCGAAGCCGCAGGCGAACAGGCCATGATCCCGGAAGATATCCGCATTCAAATTTCTCTTGGTCGCGGTGCACCGGAAAAAACCGTGACAGAAACTATCTGGACCACCGACCTCACCTATGAGTATGTGCGCATCAATGCCGAATACCGTACTTAGTTCTTTGGCTGAGCTCTTTATTAAGTTCTTTTTTAAGTTCGCACTTAAGCTCGCACAGTGAAACGCATCCACGTAGTGGCCGCGATTATCGTCGGTCCAGACCAGCAAATATTTATCTCACGTCGTGGAGACCATCTCCACCAGGGCGGACTCTGGGAATTTCCCGGGGGCAAAGTTGAAGTGGGTGAAACTCCCGACGCGGCGCTTGCCCGAGAGCTATTTGAAGAAATCGATATCCAGGTCACCAGCTCGCAACCCTATATGCAGGTGGAACATGACTATGTGGATAAAAAAGTCTTGTTGGATATCTGGCAGGTAGACGGTTTTTCTGGGGATGCCCGTGGCAAAGAAGGGCAGCAATGTCGCTGGCTGACTCTGGACCAGTTGCTGGCGCCAGCAGTAGATAATGACTTATGTTTCCCCGCTGGCAATCAGCCAATTCTTCAGCGTCTTGCTGACCAGGGTCTTAAGGCCCTAAAGTTTTGAGCCTATAGCCCTAAAAATAGAAGCTCTAAAAA
>CAJQJT010000048.1 GCA_905478725.1 uncultured Pseudomonadales bacterium | reverse complement strand
AACTGAAATGCTTATTAGTTGTGCTACCGAGCAGACAGAGCTCAAACAGCGATAATCTGTGTTTTCGGGCGGGCATTTTACCCTACAAATAACAAAATGCTAAACCCTATTTTAAAAATCAACAATTCCCATTAAAATCAATGGGTTATGCCATGTACATACCACCATTTACATGAATCGTCTCACCGGTAATGTAGCCGGCAGCGTCCCCAGCAAGGAAACATACCACTGCTGCGATCTCTTCTGGAGCCCCTAAACGGGCCAGTGGGATCTGTGTCAGCATCGCCTCTTTGCTCGCTTCTGGTAGATCTTTGGTCATATCAGTATCGATAAAACCCGGTGCTACTGTGTTGACGGTAATATTACGCGAGCCCAGCTCTTTGGCCAAGGCGCGGGTAAAACCTCCAACGCCAGCCTTGGAGGCTGAATAGTTACTCTGGCCAGCGTTACCCATGGCACCTACCACTGAGCTGATATTAATAATACGGCCCCAGCGGGCTTTGGTCATAGGACGAACACAGCCCTTAGCCAAACGAAATACAGAGGTCAGGTTAGTATCTAGCACATCCATCCACTCATCTTCTTTCATGCGCATCAGAATATTATCTTTAGTGATACCGGCGTTATTAACTAGGATAGTTGGCGCAGCAAACTGCTCAGTAATGGCCTTAATGACGCTAGTAACAGACTCAGTATCAGTAACGTTCAACACCATACCAGTGCCGGTTATACCGTTGTCAGCAAAACGCTGACTGATTGATGCAGCACCGGCTTCGGATGTGGCTGTGCCGATTACAGTGGCCCCAGCCTTGCCCAATGCTTCTGCTATAGCAGCACCAATGCCGCGAGTGGCGCCAGTAACCAGCGCTACCTTTTCATTAAGATTCATTTATTTTTCCTATTGATAAAGAATTAATTAAACTGATGTTAAAGCGTTTTCTAAGCTGTCCACATCATCAGTGGAGAGCGACTTCAAATTGCGATCAATGCGTTTGGAGAGGCCATTGAGCACACGACCCGGGCCACATTCGATTAGCATTTCAGCACCGCCTGCGGCGAGCCCATTTACACAATCGACCCAGAGTACAGGCTTATAAATTTGCTCGAGCATCAAGGCCTTGATAGCCTGAGGATCCGCCTCAGCCTGAGCGTTAACATTGTGAATAATTTTGATCTGCGGGGCACTGAAAGTTGTTGCCTCGACTAGCTCAGCAAGATTGTCTGCCGCTGGACGCATCAAGGTAGTATGGAAAGGTGCGCTAACCGGCAGTTCAACCGCACGCTTGGCGCCGCCTTTTTTACAGATAGCCGTGGCTCGTGCCACCGCATCCGCATCACCGGCAATCACAACCTGACCCGGCGCATTAAAATTCACTGCAGCAACCACCTGACCCTCTGCGGCTTCTGCGCAGGCATCAATCACTATCTGGTCATCTATTCCCATAATTGCTGCCATTGCGCCAACGCCCACAGGCACAGCCTGCTGCATAAAGGCACCGCGGGCACGAACAATTTTGACCGCGTCGGCAAAATCAACTGCACCGGAACAGACTAATGCGGACCACTCGCCGAGACTATGGCCGGCCATGGCAGCTGGATTGGGGCCACCCTGCTGTTGCCAGAGACGCCAGATGGCAACACTGGCCGCAAGAAGAATAGGCTGAGTGCGCTCAGTAAGATTGATCGCGTCCTCTTCTCCGTTCTGCACTAAGTCCCAGCAGTCGTATCCGAGAACGTCCGATGCTTCAGCAAAAGTCTGCTCTACCAACGTATTGGCTGCGGCCAAATCGGCCAACATTCCAATTTTCTGAGATCCCTGACCGGGAAACACAAATGCCAAATTATTATTCATAGACTGTCTTCTTTTATCCAGGTTGGTTCAGTTTGTGCTTAAGTATAGGCGACAAAACCTCGGGCAAGTTATGTTCTGCCGCTTCGGTGGCGACTTCCAAGGCTCTGACAAAAGCTGCCGAGGTGGCACTGCCATGACTTTTTACCACAACGCCATTTAAGCCGAGGAAATAAGCGCCGTTGTACAAAGCTGGGTCGAGCAGTGCCTTGAGCTTTAATAGCGGTCCACGCAACAGTAACAAGGCCAGACGAGCTAGCCAGCCGCGGCCAACCGCCTCACGGAATCGTGCGCCAACCATGGTTGCCAAACCTTCGCTGGTTTTGAGTGCCACATTGCCGGCAAAGCCATCACAGACGATCACATCAGTGCCGCCCTGAAAAATACCATCGCCTTCAATGTAACCGCAGTAGTTGATCTCTGGATCGGCCTGCAGAAGCGCGGCAGCTTGCTGAATATCGTCGCGGCCCTTATTCGATTCTTCACCCACATTGAGCAGTCGCACACTGGGAGACTCAATAGACTCCAGTTGCTTTGCGGTCAATACGCCAAGCAGAGCAAACTCATAGAGCTGGGCTGCTGAACACACCGGGTTGGCACCTAGGTCCAGAACATAGCTATGGCCAGATATGGTTGGCACTGTTGTACAGATCGCTGGTCGAGAAATACCGGGGAGTGCTTTTACAAAATAGAGACCCAGAGCCATGATCGCACCCGTGTTGCCTGCACTGATAAAAGCTTGGGCTTCACCCGCGGCTAATGCCTGCAATCCAAGACCCATAGAGGAATCACGCTTGTGACGAATAACAGCTGAGGGTTTGTCTGTGTCTACGACTTGAGAGTCGCTATGACGCACTTCTATACGCTCTAGAAGAGACGGATCATTAAAGGGAGAGAGGGATAATTGTTCGCCCACCTGAGCCTGGTCACCAAATACCAATGCATGAACTTGGCGATGGCTATTGAGAAAATCAAGTAGCGCAGACACAGTGACGCGAGGACCTAGGTCCCCGCCCATTGCATCAACGGCAATTCGCAGAGAATTTGCCAAAGAAAAATGTATTCAGTTATTCGGAGTCAGTCTCGATAACTTTGCGACCGCGGTAAAAACCATCAGCGGACACTTGGTGACGCAGGTGCTTCTCGCCGCTTACCGGATCAACTGAAATAGTTGCAGCAGTAAGTGAATCGTGTGAACGGCGCATACCGCGCTTTGAACGTGTCTTGCGACTTTTCTGAACAGCCATAGATTACTCCTAAGCAATAATCTGATGCAGCCGAAGTTATTTCTTCAACTGCGCTAAAATATTAAAGGGATTGTCAGCGACAATCTCGTCGTCTCTCTCTTCACTGCCGGGCCCATCCTGAGAGAGGAAGGTATCTCCAGTGCAGCTACCCTCTTCATGGTAGTTGACTAAAGGCAGAGCCAATAAAACTTCATCTTCGAGCATTGCACTTAGGTCGACCATTTTATCGCCGACAATCCAAGGCTCTCGATCGCCCGACACTTTCCCAATCTGATCTTCCGACCAAATTATCTGTGCCGCTATATCAGCAACCAAATTTACTCTCACTGGTTCCAGACAACGCTGACATGTCACCATGACTGCTATCTGAAACGAACCATTGACCACTTTCGCCCTTACCTGATCCACTTCAAACTTAATTAAAGCAGCTAAAGGTGACTCAATGCTCTCTACTGCGAGCGCTAAACGCGGAAGATGCTTCTCCTCAAAATGCCCTTCGAGAACAATTCCTTGGTTCGCAAGTTTACGCGGATCTACTAGTGTTGGCAGTGCCATATATAAGGTGGTACTCAGTTAGGCGCGCATGATAGGGTCAAGATTTTGTTCTGTCAAAGAAAATTGACCAAATAGCCATGATCCGCCATGTATAATTGAGCTTCAGGCCCAGACTCATCAATCCAGAAGCGTTTTTATGCAAAACCTCATTTTAGCCTCCTCTTCCAGCTACCGAAAGTCTCTTCTTGAAAGACTTCAAATCAGCTTCACCTGTATCACTCCAGATATCGATGAGCGCCCAAAGGAAAACGAGCCAGCCGAGGCTCAAGCGATTCGTCTGGCGAAGGAAAAAGCTCAGGCCGTGGCCTTAGCGTTCCCTGAAGCGACGGTCATTGGCTCTGACCAGGTGGCGGAACTATGGTTCACCGACAGTACAAATCTAAACCTCAGCCCAAGGGTGTTGGGTAAACCTGGCAATCATCAACGTGCAGTTGAACAGCTCGGTGCCCAGTCCGGTCAGCTGGTTAAATTTTATACCGCAGTAACTGTCCTTAGCCGGGGCCTGTCCAGCAGTGCACTGGATATCACCGAAGTGAAGTTTCGCGAGCTTAGCAGCGCAGAAATTGAATCCTATTTAAAGGCAGATACACCTTATGACTGTGCTGGCAGCTTTAAAGCTGAATCTCTGGGTATCAGTTTATTTGAATCGGTAAAGACTGATGACCCCTCAGCGCTTATCGGCCTGCCGCTGATCAAACTGTCACAGCTTCTACGGGATCTCGAAAACTAAGCTTATTAATAGAGGGAAGACTTTATCTCACTAAACAGATCGATGCAGGCGAGCGGTTCAAAAGCATGCAAGCGATCTGCATGGTGCGCGCCGTAGCTCACAGCAATTCTAGGCATACCGGCATTGACTGCCATTTCCATATCAAATTCTGTATCACCTACCATTACCGCAGCCTCGGCCGGCAGATCAAACTCGGCCAGCAGCTCTTCGAGCATTAACGGGTGAGGCTTGGAAAGGGTTTCATCGGCACAGCGACTGTTATGAAAGAAGTCTTCCATACCCAAACTGAGCAATACGCGATCCAAACCAGATCTACTCTTTCCCGTGGCGACAGCTAACTGATAGCCCTCAGCCTTTAATTGCTGCAACGTTTCCTCGACCCCAGGGAAAAATGGGCAAGGGGCGCTGTCTTCAGTGCGGTAGTGTTGCGAATAGCTCGTCTGGAGTTGGAATACCTGCTCCCGAGTTGCCTGAGGGAATAATCGAAATACCGCCTCAGTCAGACCGAGACCAATAATTTCTTTGACCTCAAGATAAGTCGGCACGGCCATATCCAACTCCGTTGCCGCACTTTGCATAGAGCTGACAATTCGGGCCACAGAATCAGAAATTGTGCCATCCCAATCGAATATGACCAGCTTTATCGTTTTCGAATTAGGGTGACTCACAGCTTGGCCAGCACCTTATCTAGGTCGGCAGGCAGAGGCGCTTCCACTTCGACCCAGTCGTCGGAAAGAGGATGCTTAAAGCGCAGGTAGCGAGCATGTAAAAACAGGCGCTTCAGACCCAAAGGCTTCAGGCTTTCGTTGAACTCTTCATCGCCATACTTGGGATCGCCGGCAATGGGCTGCCCAGCAAACTCGCAGTGCACGCGAATCTGGTGAGTTCTGCCGGTCTCGAGCTTAATATCTAAGAGTGTCGCCGAGGGGTACTGCTTAAGTATTTTAAAGTGAGTCACCGACGCCTTGCCGGTCACGTCCACGCGCACCATACGCTCACCAGACAACAACGTATTTTTACGCAGCGGGGCATTAATAGTGTTCTTACCCTTAGGCCAACGACCTTTAGACAGAGCCGTGTAACGCTTTTCAATATGATTGTTCTGCAAGTCCTGCTGCAACGCCAATAGTACTGAACGCTTCTTGGCCAGCATCAGGCAGCCAGAAGTATCGCGATCTAAGCGGTGCACTAATTCTAGGAATCGCAACTCGGGATGTTCTGCCCGCAGCGCTTCAATAGCGCCCAGTGAAACCCCACTGCCACCGTGAACTGCCAGCCCACTAGGCTTGTTAATAATCAGCAGCCCTTCATCCTCAAACAACACGTTGTCTGCAAGGTACTGGCTCAGAGGACGGCCCACAGCAGGCATCTCGCCACGCTCAGCCACTCTGATTGGCGGCAAGCGCACAATATCGCCCTCTTTAAGACGAGTAACCGCTTTGACGCGACCTTTATTAACTCGCACCTCACCTTTGCGCAGCAGTCTATAAATTCGCGACTTAGGCACACCTTTTAAGGTTTTAATAAGAAAGTTATCCAGACGCTGACCAGCTTGTTCTGGACCTATGTCGACGTAAGAGACTTGACTGAATGGGGATTCGGTAGACATGGGCACTGCTTGTAATGATTTGGCGCGCATTGTACCTAGCAGCCCCGCCGTTCCCAACTAAATTATCTGTTTACATTGAAAGTCACCGGCTTTGTTGTTACATTGCCGCCAAGTTCCCTGCTGCCCAGCGTATATGTAGCGCTGCCCCAGAGGTTGAACAGATCGCCAAATGCCATAACAAGGCTAAGCGAAAAAGAATACATGAGAGTCTGGCCGTTGGGGCCGACACTCCATGACAGCTGAGTAGGCTGCAGAGAAAAGACAAGATAATTTTGGTTACAGAAGTTAACCGCAATTGAGAAAGACCTACCCTTAGAGGCCTATCTTTCTTAAAGTGAGACGCGTTTGAATCACCTAAAGCCTGGCGTTTTCGTAGGGCTTGTGTAGAGACAAGAACGCTGTTCGGTTAACTGAGAACAAGATACTAAATAATGGATAGGATCCCTATAACTGTGCTCAAAGCCAGTAAAAATGGGGGAAAGGAGTATTTGGCAGTGGGCATCAATCGCCTACTGCCGTTGTTTTACACTTCATCTATAAGCTAGTTACTTGCTTGATCACACCTCTTCTTACCTCTTTTCACTACTGCTGCTCGACACAACAAGCAAAGGTGAATTATGAAACGTATGTTAATAAATGCTTCGCACACTGAAGAAGTGCGCGTCGCTATGGTTGATGGCCAGAAGCTCTATGATCTGGATATCGAAAACCGCACAAGAGAACAAAAGAAAGCCAACATTTACAAAGGTAAGATTACCAGAGTTGAGCCTAGCCTCGAAGCAGCATTTGTCGATTACGGCGCTGACCGTCACGGCTTCCTCCCATTAAAAGAAATCTCTCGTGAATACTTTAAAGGCAAATCCTCCGATGGCGGCCGCGTCAATATTAAAGATGCGATTCGTGAAGGACAGGAAATTTTTGTCCAGGTAGAGAAAGAAGAGCGCGGCTCCAAAGGCGCTGCACTAACTACCTTTATTAGCCTCGCTGGTCG
>CAJQJT010000047.1 GCA_905478725.1 uncultured Pseudomonadales bacterium | reverse complement strand
CGCGAGAGCAGGCGGGTAAGCGCCACGGTAATGCGATTTGCCAGTCCGGTAACAATGGTCGGTCGACCGGCGAGACAAGCTTCAATACCCTGTTCGGCAACTTCTCGGGGTGACTGCAGCATGCCCTGAGGAACCAATAACTTGCCCCCCTGATCTGGGTTATCCATCATCTTGGTGGCGGTATAGCCGGGACAGAGAGCGGTGACTGTAACCCCGGACTTACTCGCATTGAGCTCATCGTGCAGCGCCTGAGTAAAAGACAGCACATAGGCTTTTGTAGCGGCATAGACATTCTGGTTGGGGATCGGTGTCCAGGCGGCGAGGGAGGCAACATTTAATATATGCCCGCCCTTACGACTGGCCATATTGTTGGCAAACAGATGGGTCAAGGAGGTTAGGGCAAGAACATTGACGTTGATCATGCTCTCCTGTGCGGCCAGATCGAGCTCGGTAAAAAAGCCATTTTGTAATAGGCCAGCATTATTGATTAGAAAATCCACTTCCAGTCCCTGGTCCTGAACTTGTCGAAAGAGTACTTGGGCTGCCTGTGGCGCGGCGAGGTCTGCGGTGATAACGGTGCACTTAATCGTTGGATACTGTGCCGATAGGCTCTCGGCAATGTCGTCCAACAGCGGTTGGCGGCGGGACACGAGAATTAAATTAGAGCCTTTGGCGGCCAGTATTTTGCAGCATTCAAGGCCGATGCCATCGGAAGCGCCGGTTACTAAAGTGGTCTTATTTTGCATAGTCTGATCCGCAGAGTTTTTATTGGGGCGCGCTGTTTGTTACTACAGCTTCTTATAAGAGCCTTATGTTAGCGAAAAATAGATGCTGTTCACTGTCGTCAACAGTCAGAGCTGTGGCAATTTCGGACACAAAAAAAGGACGGGGTTACCCGTCCTTTTTCATTCTCGCTTTTTTACAGTAGTTACATATTAATCAAGTTACATAGTACTTAAGTTACACAGTGCTTAAGTTACACAGTGCTTAGAAGCTGTAGCTGAAGCGTGCGCCCCAAACTGCACCGCGAGCCATGTAGCTAAAGTGAGCACCACCGGCCAGAGGAACGTCAGCAGCACCAGAAGCCGTAATCTCATCGGTGATGTTGCGACCGAATAACATTACATCCCAGTCGTCACCGCGGATACCGGTACGCAGGTTAACTTTTTCGAAACCGCTCTGTATATCGATTGGATCCAAGTCACCGGTCATGTAGTACATGTCGGTGAAGTTAATATCCATACCAGCAAACCAAACCAAGCCATTTGCCAGAGGCTTAATGTAGTCAGCAGTGATCGAACCGGAGTAATCTGAACCTAACTGACCGCCAGAGATATCCTGAGATGAACCTGATGCATCGCCATTGCCTAGGAACTGCTGCTGACAACCCATTGCTGAGGTGACAGGAGAGCTAGAAGTCAATGTGCCCAGACCTAACAGAGCAGATGCCTGAGTTGCAGTACAACCTGCAGCGTCGAAGTTACCATAGCTGCCATCGAGGAATGCCATGGCCAGACCTAAACGCAGTTCGTCAGTTGCCTGCCAGGCCATATCCATCTCAATACCCTGGATTTCAGAGCTTGCGGCGTTAGCCACAACAAAACCCAAGCCGACAAAGGTCGATACCTGCTGGTCTTCATATTCACTGTTGAAGTAGGCCCAGTTCAAGTTCATGGCACCGTCCAACAATACATGCTTACCACCGATTTCAAACGAGCTTGCACTCTCATCGTCGTACTCAAAACCTATGCCTGGAGTAGTGCGCAGGACCGTTCCGTCTGCTGCAATTTCAGGGTTCTGATCATCTACAGAGTTAAAGCCACCGCTCTTGAAGCCCTCAGAGTAGCTGATGTAGTACTTGCTAGTATCTGATTGTTCCCACTGCAAATTCGCTGCTGGGATAACTTGGCTAGTAGAACGCTTCTCGTTGAAGTCGTGCGCCCAAACGCCAAATGATGCAGCTTGAAGCGCGGCTAGGAATGGCGTTTCGTTTGGCGTTGCCAAACCAGTATAACTCGCGGTCAGATCAGCTTTAGCGTGCGCTTCCTTGTCTTCTTCGGTGTAACGTACACCAGCAGTCAGGGTGAGAGTGTCAGATAAGTTATAGGCACCTTGGAAGAAAACAGCCATAGTGTCTGTGTCAAGGTTGTACTCACTCACTCGACCGGCTTGGTTCCACATAGCCATTCCATCTACACCCCAGAAAGCATTAACAGTACCTATGCCAGTAGGGGTTCCCATCCAGGCTCCGATAGTGGCAGGATCAGTAATACCCTGTGCTCCAAGGATGGCGCCAGCAATTTGCGCTTTTGAGAATGCTAAGAAAGACCCTGTGCCATTGGCCGGATTTCCTAGGCCAGTGATGAATTTCATCAGGTCGGGATTTCCTAAGGTACCATCGACAATAACGGTACGGTCAATGTTCTGCTCTGCTTTAGACCAGTAACCGCCAGCCACAAACGAGAAGTCTCGATCCGTTGGAGAGGCTATACGGAATTCCTGACTTGTCTGGCTGTAGTCAGAGATATCGCTTCGACCAATAAAGGTAACTGGCAGCCAATCGGCATCCATACCATCTTCATAGTCATACTTGTTTCGGCCTGTTACTGAGTGAA
>CAJQJT010000046.1 GCA_905478725.1 uncultured Pseudomonadales bacterium | reverse complement strand
CCATCTGGGCATGAGCGGCAGCTTGCGGCTGGTGAATAGAGCGGAGCCGCGACGCAAGCATGACCATATAGAAATGCTGATGACCAATGGCGTCTGCTTGCGCTACCACGATCCCCGTCGCTTTGGCGCCTGGCTCTGGTCAGACAGTGGTTATCCTCAACTGGACCACCTGGGTCCCGAGCCCCTCACCGATGAGTTCACCGGCAAACGTCTGTTTGAACTGTCCCGCAAGCGCAAAATGGCGATTAAGCCATTCATAATGGACAATCGCACAGTGGTCGGTGTGGGCAATATCTATGCTTCTGAGGCATTGTTTCGCAGTGGTATTCGGCCTGATCGAGCAGCGGGACGAGTTTCTTTGAAGCGCTATGAGGAGTTGGCCGCCCATATTAAAGAGGTCTTAGCCAGTGCTATCACTCAGGGCGGCACTACGCTGAGGGATTTTGTTAATGGTAATGGCGAGCCGGGATATTTTCAGCAGACATTGATGGTCTATGGTCGCGGTGGTCAGCCCTGCGTTAGCTGCGCCAAACCCTTAAAAGATATTCGTCTGGGTCAGCGCAGTTCAGTTTTCTGTGCAGCCTGTCAGCGCTGAGCCTCTAGGCCTAAGACTTCTTGAATTTTTGACTCAGGGCGTCCACCACATTGGCTGGAGCAAACTTCGACACATCGCCGTCAAGTGAGGAGATCTCGCGCACCAGTGATGAGGAGATATAGGACAGATGCTCTGCCGGTGTCAAAAAGACACTTTCAATATTCGGTGACAGGGCGCGGTTCATGTTGGCCAGCTGGAATTCATACTCGAAATCCGACACGGCGCGCAGTCCACGCATAATTGCATCGGCTTTACAGTCCTGGACAAAGTTCACCAGCAAATAATCAAATCCGAGAATTTCAATATTAGGCACGTGGGCCAGTGCGTCTGTGGCTAGCTGAATGCGTTCGTCGACGTTAAACAGTGGCCCTTTACGCTGGCTGGCGGCGATGCCGATAATAATTTTGTCGAACATTCGCGAGGCTCTTTCGACTAAATCGATGTGGCCATTGGTAATTGGATCAAAGGTGCCGGGGTAGACTATTGTCGTCATGCACTGGTTCCGCCATGTTGATGAGCGCGCATATTACTTAAATATAGCCGCCGGCTCAAATGCGTGAGTAAAGCAGATAGTTTACCCCGCCAGCAGCTTTGCTTTTTTCGATGCGCCAATTGGGTGGTGGCGCGAAACTATTGTGTCGCGCCGAGAACTCGCAGTAGATCAAACTGTCTGCTGTCAGCCACTGATTACTTTCCAGCAGGGCGCAGACTTCGGTGAGAACATTGAGGTCAAAAGGTGGGTCGACAAAGACAATATCGAAGGGCTTGTTTGGACTGTTGCTCAGGTAAGCCACTGTATCTGCTCGCCGCAGAGTCAGTTCCCCGACATCGAAGAGGGTTTTGTTTTCGTTGAGAGCGGCCAATGCTTTGGGGCTTTTTTCAAGGGCCAGGCATTCTGCGGCCCCCCGTGACAATGCTTCGAAACAGAGTGCGCCAGAGCCGCTAAACAGATCCAAGCAGTTGGCTCCAGCTATATTAGGAGCAAGCCAGTTAAATAATGTTTCGCGAATACGATCCCCAGTAGGGCGCAGGCCGTCTACACTGGGAAAGGTCAGCACACGGCTGCGCCATTTGCCGGCGATAATGCGAACCCGTTGTCTGGCAGTCAAAAGCCACTCCTTTTGGTGACATTTAATCACCTTGAATCAATTGAGATGGTAGGATACACCAGAATATAACCACAGTTAGAAATGAACCTACATGGACGCTAATTCAACCAATACCCCAGAGCCCGAAAAGAAGAAGCGCAGCTTTCTCGATCGCTTTAAGCGTGACAAGGGCGAGCTCTCAACTTCTTCTGATGCCCCTGGCTCGGCTCCTGCACATGAGCCAGAGGCCTCAAAGTCGAGCGGCCTACTTGGCAAAATGCAACGGGCACTGTCGCGAACCAGTCGCGGCCTCGGCGATCTGTTTCTCGGTGCTAAGGTTATAGATGACGATCTTTTTGAGGAGCTGGAAACATTGCTGCTCATGGCCGATGTGGGGGTCGAGGCGACCACGCAAATTATTGCCCAGCTCACTGAACGCTCTAATAGAGCCATGCTTAAAGACGGCGCCGCCCTTCAGGGGGCTCTCCGCGAGATCTTAATTGCTCGACTTGCCCCCTGTGAACAGCCCTTAAATACCGATAATGCTGATGGCCCATTTGTCATATTAGTGGTCGGGGTCAACGGTGTTGGCAAAACCACCACCATTGGCAAGATGGCGCGACAGCTTCAGCAGCAAGGTCAGTCAGTGATGTTAGCCGCAGGTGATACTTTTCGAGCCGCCGCCGTCGAGCAGCTGCAAGTTTGGGGTGAGCGCAATCAGATTCCGGTGGTTGCCCAGCATATGGGTGCCGACAGTGCCTCGGTGGTATTTGATGCCATTGAGTCTGCACGAGCAAAAAATATCGATGTGATTATCGCCGACACTGCCGGGCGTCTGCACAATAAAAGCAACTTGATGGAAGAGCTGAAAAAGGTTCGCCGAGTGGCTGCTAAGCTCGATGCTGCCGCGCCCCACGAAGTATTACTGGTCTTAGATGCCGGAACCGGTCAGAACGCGGTGGCACAGATGACTGAGTTTCATGCCACTGCTGGCGTCACGGGCATTGCCTTAACCAAGCTCGATGGCACCGCCAAAGGGGGTGTTATCTTGGCCCTGGCGGAGAAATTTTCCGTGCCGATTCGCTATATAGGTGTAGGTGAAGGGGTGGATGATCTGCAGCCCTTTGTTGCGGAAGAGTTTGTCTCCGCGCTGTTGGGGCAGGGCGAATAGTATGTCGATGATCCATTTTGATAATCTCTGCAAGCGCTACGAAAGTGGTTACGAAGCTTTGCGCGGGGTGAGTTTCGAAATGGATGCTGGCGAAATGGCCTTTCTTACTGGGCACTCCGGCGCAGGCAAAAGCACATTATTAAAACTATTGATGCTTATTGAGCGGCCTACCTCGGGAAATCTGCTGATTAATGGCAAAAACATAAACCGTCTGCCCCATTCTAAGGTTCCCTTTTACCGTCGCCAAGTGGGTGTGGTGTTCCAGAATCACCAATTGCTATTCGACCGCTCGGTGTTCGAAAATGTTGCCCTACCATTGCAAGTGGCGGGATATTCCCACGGTGATATCGGCCGTCGAGTGCGCGCGGCTTTAGATACAGTAGGGTTACTCGACAGAGAAAAGCATAATCCCATCGCCCTATCTGGGGGTGAGCAGCAGCGGGTCGGCATAGCTCGAGCCGTAGTTCATAAACCAAAAATTCTTCTTGCTGATGAGCCGACGGGTAATTTGGATCCACAGCTGTCGGCTGAAATTATGGCGTTGTTTAAGCGTTTTCAGGATGTCGGTGTCACCGTGTTAGTGGCCAGTCACGACATCAATCTGATCAATCGCATGGATATGCGCATTATGCGACTCAACCAGGGCCAGATGGAGCAGGATGGAGTCAGCTATGGCGGCTACTAACAGCAAGGCTCGGGACGGTGCGCAGCGCGGTGCTCGCGGTCAGGTGCTGAGCCGTCTCGACAGGTGGCGCAGCTATAGGCAGCACCACCAGACCACCCTTAAAAGCAGCACATTAAAAATACTTCGCGAACCACTGCAGTCCCTGCTGACTATTTTGGTGATTGCCATTGCCCTGACATTGCCTGCGGCACTCTATTTAAGTGTGGAAAATATCCGCCAGCTCAGTGGTGGTGTTGATGCCTCGGCACAAATTAGCGTGTTTGTTAAAAAAGGTGCGCGAGAATCTGCTCTCGAAAGACTGACTGAGAAGCTCGAAGGTCTCTCTGGTGTGGCCTCGGTGAGCTATATTTCGGCACAGGATGCCCAGGATGAATTCGAGGCGCTATCTGGCTTTGGATCAGCGCTGCAGTATCTGGATGAAAATCCGCTGCCGGATTCCTTTTTAGTTCAGCCGCTGCTGATCGGCGATGCCGCGCGTCTGGTGACTGAGATTAGTAAGTTGAAATTAGTTGATGATGTGCAGCTAGATTTGGAATGGTTGCAGCGTCTCGATGCGCTATTAGATATGGGCCGCAAACTAGTACTGTCACTGGGGGCTGCACTGGGTCTAGGTGTTATCTTGGTTGTGGGTAATACCATTCGCCTAGCGATTCAGAGTCGCCGGGATGAAATCACAGTGGTGAAGATGGTCGGTGGCACTGATGCCTATGTGCGCAGACCATTTTTATACAGCGGATTGTTGTTCGGAATGTTCGGCGCTCTGGTGGCCGCGATGCTTTTGACTGGATTGGGCTTTTGGTTGGCCGGGCCCGTAGATAAGCTAGCGCTGTTGTACCAAAGTCAGTTCAGTATTACCGGCCTTGGCTTTCGTGGATTTGTCGCCTTGATGCTGATTGGCGGCAGCGTTGGTCTAATTGGTGCCTGGCTTGCGGTAGGGCAACATCTGCGAAATATCCAACCGCGCTGAAAAACCTTCAGATAGGGTCTAGACTACTCAGTAATGGTTACTGTTTAAGGCTAGGAACGAGCAATTAAAAAGTGCTAGAATATTCGACCCACGATCAAAAAGAGTCTGTTATGAGTAAAGCCCTTCAAACCCTGGAGTGGATGGCCCCCGGCGGCAACCTGAATGCGTACATTCAGGGGACTTCGACTGTGCCCATTCTGACCATTGATGAAGAGCGAGCTCTGGGCGAGTCACTGTATTACCAGGAAGATCTCGACGCTGCTCGTCGTATGGTAATGGCCCATCTGCGCTTTGTTGTTCATATAGCGCGCTCTTACAACGGCTATGGCCTGCCATTGGCCGATCTGATTCAAGAGGGCAATGTCGGCCTGATGAAAGCGGTACGACGTTTTAACCCTGAAAAAGGTGTGCGTCTGGTGTCTTTTGCAGTGCACTGGATCAAAGCCGAGATTCACGAATTTATTTTGCGCAACTGGCGCATCGTTAAAATTGCCACCACCAAGGCTCAGCGCAAGTTGTTTTTCAATCTGCGCAGCGCCAAGAAGCAACTGCAGTGGTTATCTGCTGATGAAGCTAAGGCCGTCGCTGATGACTTGGGTGTTCAGGTTAAAGACGTGATGGAAATGGAAATGCGTCTCACCTCTAGGGATCCCGCCTTTGATGCTCCAACAGGTGAAGATGACGACAGCAGCAGTTTCCAAGC
The DNA here is from genome assembly GCA_905478725.1 of uncultured Pseudomonadales bacterium. GTDB lineage: Bacteria > Pseudomonadota > Gammaproteobacteria > Pseudomonadales > Porticoccaceae > HTCC2207. The sequence continues at coordinate 639 of CAJQJT010000046.1, read as the reverse complement.
TCCGGTCTACTTTCTTGAAGACAAGAGCATGGATCCGGCACAGCTGGCTGAAAATGACGATTGGGAAGTGGATAACAACACCCGTCTCATCGCTGCGGTGAAAGATCTCGACGATCGCAGTCGTGACATTCTACAGCGCCGCTGGTTGAATGATGCCAAGGCAACCCTTCACGAACTGGCCGCTGAATATGGTGTCTCTGCTGAGCGTATTCGCCAGCTTGAGAAAAACGCGATGAAGAAAGTTCGCGGATTGATGGAAGCCTAACCTCACCTTATAAGAGACCAAAAGCCGCTTATAGCGGCTTTTTTATTGCTATGGATAAACTCCTCTGGATTAGACTAACTGCTCTCAGCGGCGCGCTGGCTGTGATGCTGGGTGCCTTCGCGGCACATGGCCTGAAGGGATCGTTATCCGCACAAATGTTGGACACCTATCAAACCGGGGTGCTCTATCATTTTATTCATACCCTGGCACTGCTCGCCATTCTAAGCCTACCGCTCAATGAGCGTTCCCTGCTCTGGGCGGCACGCTGCTTTATGTTGGGCATTGTGCTGTTCTCTGGCTCCCTGTATCTGATCGCTATCTCGGGGATCAGTATCCTCGGAATGATCACCCCCGTGGGTGGTAGCGCCTTTATT
>CAJQJT010000045.1 GCA_905478725.1 uncultured Pseudomonadales bacterium | reverse complement strand
ATCGAACAATTTGATACCCACTGATACGGGCTCTTCGACGTTGGAATAAACGGATTTCAGCGTGATACCCGTCACAATGCCTTTCGAATAATCCAATTTGTCCATGGATTTCTTTTGCTTGGTCACTTAATGTCGGATAAAGACAGCAGCGAAGAACGGGAAGAAGAGCCCACCGCGAAACGGCTTGAGAAGGGTCGTGAAGATGGACAGGTGGCGCGCTCCCAGGAGCTAGGCGTCGCCGCGATGATGATCGGCGTGGCCTTCTTTTTATATCTTTTTGGCAGCTACTTTATTGCCGATTTAACTGAGGTTTTTGCTTCAGGATTTACCTTTGACCGCAAAGCGGTATTCGACACCTCATTGTTAGTGCCAGCGTTTGGTATTCAAGCTTTCGATAGCTTTATGGTAGTAGTGCCGATTTTTGTTTTGGCAGTGCTGATTGCCTTTGCTTCTGCAGGGGTTATGGGGGGCTATATTTTTTCCCTTAAAGCGATTGCTCCCAAAGCAAGCAAAATCAATCCCCTAGCTGGCTTTAAGCGCATGTTTGGTATGAAGGCCGTGGTTGATCTAACCAAAGCGCTAAGCAAGTTTGTGCTAATCGCCTTAGTGCTCTATCTAGTGGTAAGTGAAAATTTCGACATGCTAATCAAGCTCGGTTTTATGGACTTAGAGCCGGCTATGGCAGAGGGGGGACGAATAATTGCCTTTGGCACAGTGCTGGTCACACTAACGCTAATTGTCGCTGCTGCCATCGACATTCCCTATCAGCTATATACCCATAACAAACAGATGAAAATGACCAAGCAGGAAGTCAAGGACGAGATGAAGGACACCGAGGGACGTCCTGAGGTAAAAGCACAGATTCGACGCAAGCAGCGAGAAATAGCTACGGGCATGATGATGTCGGCCATCGCCGACGCCGATGTGGTAATCGTCAACCCTGAACATTTTGCTGTGGCCCTGAGTTACGATCCCTCGAAGAATGGCGCGCCAATTATGGTGGCCAAAGGTGCCGATCTGCTGGCTCAGGCTATCCGTGAGCGCGCCAAGGAAGAGGGCGTCCCGCTGTTTTCGTCGCCGGTTTTAGCACGATCCATTTTCTATACTACCGAGATTAATCAGTCGGTACCAGAATCTCTGTACTATGCAGTGGCACAGGTGATAGCCTACATATTCAACTTAAATAGCTTTGAGCGCGGCGCTCAAACGGCGAAAAAGCCGGATCCAAAAGTGCCTGACGATATGCGCTATAACGCCGACGGCACACCAACAAGTTAAGTAAGTTTAGAAGGCTTTTAAATAAAAAGTTATTTAAGCAGAAAAATATTTAAGCAGAAAAATTTATGACAGAAAATAAAAAAGAACCTACTTTTGAACTGCAGAGTTGGTTTGACGGCGGTGATATTTTCTTCCGCCCGAAAGACAAAAAGCGTCTTGCTGAAGCGGTAGACGCCATTGTCGAAAAGGATCTTGGCGTTGCCATCATTGGTTCCAACGAAGTGGTTCTCGATCACTATGGCCGAATGCTGGTCGCGCGCATGCGCAAGGTTGAACGCTTTCAGTTAGACGTTTTTGTACCTGTCACCACTGACAGCGTGCTCACTCGCTTTAATAAAATGCTCGCAGAGATCAGTCTAGAACAGGCAGCCAAGCCTCCCTTAGAAGGCCAGGCTGTGCGTCTATTAGTGATCAATGACGCTCGGGTTGTCAACGAAGATCAATGGGGCCTGCTGGTGCGCCTGCTGGCTGACTTCCCCGGTGTTAATGCACGTCTGGTGTTAGTGATTAACAAGTCTGGCTGGCCAGCCCATGAAAAGCTACTGCATAGCCTGGGCAAAAAAATGCATCGCTGGGTTGTTAATGTGCCAGCCACGGACGAAGCGCGGCTGTTGATGGATGCCGCGGAAGACGGGGGCATCGAAGCAGAGACTCATGCCCTGTTAATTGATGTTGGCCTAGGTGCCCTCGTGGCTAGTCGCCAGAGAAGCAATCTTGAGCAACAGGAACTAGATCCGGACTTACCCGAGCTGCCAGAGTTGGATGTGGATGTGCTACTGGGCAGTCCTGATGCCGATGAGCTTGACGTTGGTGAGCTGGAAGACAAGGATTCCAGAGGTGGTTCTTTCTGGCGCAACACGATGATCGTGTCCATCAGTCTGGCACTCTCAGCTGTGGCTCTCCTGTGGCTTTATGAAGATCAGTCAGTTAGTCAGCGGACCTCGGAAAGCCTCATGGCGAGTCAGTCCAAGGGCCCTGTTGAGAGCTCTGCAATTAAGAGCTCTGCAATTAAGAGCTATACCATTGAAGCCATTGCCGTCCCCACCGCTGAGCAAATTGAAACCAAACGCCTGAAGGCAAAAGAGAATCTGGCTCTGGCGACTGTAAAACAAGAAGATGTCGCGGCTAACTCAAGGGAAGCTGACAGTTCGGTGACTGAATCGGTTGTAACTGAGATTGAGCCTGACGAGCTGGCGGCTGATGAGGTGCTGAGCGAAGAGGTTTTTTCTGAAGAGCTCTTAATTGGAGAGCTCTTAGATGAAGAGCTTTTAGATGAAGAGCTCTTAGATAGTGAGCTTTCGGATGAAGGGATCTTAACGGAAGAGCTGCTACTTGATGAGGCTGGCGATCAACAACCTACTCCCGCTCTGTTAATTCCTCAGGCAGCCCAAGTTACGTTCGTGGCACCAGTGGTGCCCGAGGCAAAGCCTAAACCTGTGCTCACAGCCTTACAAAAGGCGGTAAAAAAAGTCGCTTCGGCTTCTCCCAACGCCTATTTTGTGCAGCATACAGTGCTGAGCTCTGAGCTGACGGCCAACGGTTACGTTCGCCGTTATCCGGTATTGAGCCAAGCCCTGGTGGTGCCGGTGAGCCTGCGTCAAGCTACGGTATATTCGGTTGTCTCCGGACCCTTTAGCTCTCGCTCAACGGCTGCGCTGTTCACACAGAACAAGGCTATTCCCAATGACTATTGGATACGCAATGCGGTTCAACTACAGGCTGTTTTAAGGCGCTAGAGATGACAGAGACTCCAAAGGATGAATTATTTCCACAAGATGGCTCGGTGAGGCCGGTGACGGTTGAGCCAAAAGCCAAGAAGCCAGCCCCTTCAATACCCGAATTAGCGCCAGTTGAAACTGCCACCGCCAGTGAACCAGATAACCTCAGTGAGGCGCAGACTGTCATCACAGCAGAGGCTTCGGAACCTTCCAAGCTCCGCAAACCTCCAGCGGTAATATGCTTTGCTGACCGTATCGCTAAAGTGCGGGGCCAAACTGTCGACATTAAACAACAGTTAGATAACATAAATTTTACTGATCAATAAGACATATTGGATCTGTTATGAGCGACAAAAAAACGCAAGATGCCGTGACTGGCGAGCCTGAAAAAGATGTGGCAACAGATACTCAAATTATTGAGGCAGCTAGCCCTGAGTCGGAAACCCCTGAGTCGGAAACCCCTGAGGACGTCAGCTCTGAGGAGGTCAGCTCTGAGGTAGAAAGCTCTGAGGTAGAAAGTTCTGAGGTAGAAAGTTCTGAAGCG
>CAJQJT010000044.1 GCA_905478725.1 uncultured Pseudomonadales bacterium | reverse complement strand
CCTTTGAGGTCGTTCCAGTCCAGCTGGTAGCTGCCTTTGTCGCCGCGGCGGCGGGCGAGAGTGATCAGGGCGGAGAGTTCTGAGTAGGCTTGGCGGTTGGGGGCCAGGGCGATGAGTTTGTGGCCGCCGAGGCGGAACTCGCTGCCGATAATCAGTTTTAGGTCATGATCGATGGCGGCGACATGGGCTTTGACGACACCGGCAAGGGAACATTCGTCGGTGATGGCGAGGGCATTATAGTTGAGGTCGCTGGCGCGTTTGACTAATTCGTGGGGATGGGAGGCACCGCGGAGGAACGTAAAATTGCTGATGCAGTGGAGTTCGGCGTAGGACATGATAAAGCACAAATGCTGTATGGATAAACAGTATAAAGATTTTGTTGTGGTTGTAAATGAGTTTGGGGTTGGGTTTGGCTTCGGATTTGGGGTCGGATTTAGTAGCGCCTCAGGTAGCGCCTTCAGCCACTACCTGAACGGAGACATTGTGCGGAATTCTGTTTTTTAGACTGGTCTAGTTTGTCTCTGGCTTAGGTTTTACCAATCGACCAAACATAATCCCGATTTCAAACAGCAGCCACATAGGTATGGCGAGCAGGGTTTGGGAGAGTATGTCGGGCGGAGTTAGCAACATGCCAAAGACAAAGCAAAGGATAAAAACATAGGGCCGTTTTTTCGCCAGACTATCGGGATCCACAGCGCCCATCCAGGAGAGGATAACCACGGCTATGGGGATTTCAAAACTAATTCCAAAGGCGAAAAATAGCTTCAATACGAAGTCTAAATAGCTGCGGATATCGGTCATGATGGCGATGCCTTCGGGGCCGACGCTGGTGAAAAACATAAACACCAGAGGGAATACCACGTAGTAGGCGAAAGCCATGCCAGCGTAAAACAAAATTACGCTGGAGCAGAATAGGGGGATGACGATTTTCTTTTCGCGCTTGTAGAGTCCCGGTGCCACAAAGGCCCAGACTTGATAGAGCACATAGGGCATGGCGGCAAATAGCGACAGTACCAGAGTTAATTTAAACGGCGTCAAAAACGGCGAGGTGACGTCAGTGGCGATCATGGTTGATGATTCGGGCAGATACTGACGCAGTGGCTCGGAGACGTAGAGGTAGAGTTCGTTACTGAAGGAAAACAGGCCGATAAAAATCAGTGCCACAGAAGCCATAGCGCGCAGCATACGGTCTCTGAACTCAATCAGATGGGCCATAAAAGGTTGGCTATCTAGGGGCTCTTCACTCATCGGCTGCAGTCTTAGTTGAGTCGGGTTTGGTCTCTGGCATGGCGTCTAGAGGGCTCTTGATGGTTTCTTCTATGGAAGCGGCTTCGAGAGCGGTAGCGTCGAGAGTTTGTTGCAGGTCTTGTTTAGTCTGGCTGAGGTCGCGCATGATCTTTTCATTGTGCAGCTGTTGACGAATATCGTCCATACCGACTTCCTCTTCGAAGTCCTTTCGCGCTGAGGCGAGCATTTGTTTGAAGCGGCCGATCCATAGGCTGATGCTGCGAACTGTTTGTGGCAGGCGCTCGGGACCCATCACTATCAGAGCGACAGTGGCGATTACCAGCAGTTCGGAGAAACCTATATCAAACATTGTTTAGAGGTGCCTTTTGGTTTTATGTTGCCTGTTCATTCACTGTCTTTTTGGGTGCATGTGAGAGGTATTGAGATCCCTCATCGCTGCGCTCTGTCGGGATGACAGTAAAGGCTCTGTGTCGGGATGACGGAACTCTCTGTCATCTCGAACCACCCAACTGTCATCTCGAACCACCCAACTGTCATCTCGAACCACCCAACTGTCATCTCGAACCACCCAACTGTCATCTCGAACCACCCAACTGTCATCTCGAACGAATGTGAGAGATCTACCATCAGCACCCTCAATCTCTCCCCGAAGCCATGTAGGTCCTTTGCGATCAATCAGGGCCCGCTTATGGGTTTGTTCTTTTCAGATTAAGAGAGCGCCTTGTTTGAGCTCGTAGTGAAAAGCGAGAGCGAGTTGCGCGAACGCTGAAAATAACAGACACATGGGACCGATCGCAAAGGGCCTGCATGGATTTGCCTGCGCTCAACCAAGAGATCCCCCGTCGCGACGCTCTGTCGGGATGACAAATAAAGGTGCTCTGTCGAGACTGCAAATTAAGGCGCTTCGTCGAGATGCCAAATTAAAGGGCTCTGTTGCGACGGAAAATAAAGTTGCTCTATCGGGGCGACAACTAAACTAGTCCGCTGCCCCAAAAGCATCAACCCTGCGGCTTATCAGTCTCTTTCTCAGCGCTCTCTGTCTTGGCACTCTCTTTCTCGGCACTCTCTTTCTTAACATTAGCGTCATCGCCAACAGACTTATCTTCATCAGCACCATCAGTGCTTATAGAATCTTTAAACCCTTTCACCGCGCCACCCAAATCTGAGCCAATGCCACGCAATTTCTTAGTGCCAAAAATCAGCGCCACAATAACCAAAATAATCAGCAGTTCCTGCCATCCAAAACCCATCTCAATACTCCTTCGCTATGAATTAATGATATTAAATTCTTATTTAGTCCCGCGCCGCTTTCTCTTCAAGACCAGAGAGATCAAAGCGCCGCTCAAGCTCTGTCAGTACAGCCTGGGCATCTTCACCAAGGTGCGACAGCATAACCAAACTGTGGAACCAAAGGTCCGCCGTCTCATAGATAAGCTTAGTATTATCGCCGCTATCCTGCGCGTCTCGCGCCGCCAGGATAGTCTCAATACTCTCTTCGCCAACCTTCTCAAGAATCTTATTCAGACCACTACTGTGCAGACTGGCCACATAAGAGTCCTCAGCTGAAGCCGCTTTACGCGCTTCTAATACAGCGCAGAGCTGTGCCAACACATCGCCGCTCGATTGCCTATTGGTCATTTATAAATATCCTTTGGATCTTTGATTACAGCGTCTACGGTTTTCCATTCACCATTCTCAAACACTCGGTAAAAGCAAGATTCGCGGCCTGTATGGCAGGCAATGCCACCGAGCTGTTCGATCTGCATCACAATTGCATCGCTATCGCAGTCCAGGCGCAGATCTTTAATTTGCTGCACATGACCAGACTCTTCACCTTTGCGCCAGAGCTTCTTTCTTGATCGCGACCAATAG
>CAJQJT010000043.1 GCA_905478725.1 uncultured Pseudomonadales bacterium | reverse complement strand
CCATCTCGAGAGCCATCTCGAGTGCCGTCTCGAGCACCATCTCTGTTTCCATCTCGAGCGCCTTCACGTTGTCCAGCATGAGAACCACCGCCAGTTTTATGCTTGGCACCGGGCTTAGGGCCGTGCGAAAAGGTGCTGGTGCGCTTAACTCTTGGATCTGGCTTGCTCTTGCCACGACTGTTGGTTTCGCTATTCAGCGCCTTGCGCTGCTTGTTAGTCCTAACCGGTCGATCAAGGGTAGTTTCGGGCACATCGTGAGTCGGCTCAAAACCATCCATCACCTCACGGGGCAACAGTTTCTGTGTCAGGCGTTCAATATCTGAGAGCAGATCCACTTCATCGGCACTAACCAATGAAATTGCCTTGCCTGTGGCACCGGCGCGACCGGTTCGACCAATACGGTGAACATAGTCTTCGGCGACATTGGGCAGGTCAAAGTTAACTACCTGTGGCAGCTGTTCTATATCCAAACCGCGAGCGGCGATATCCGTGGCAACCAGAATACGAATCTCGCCAGCTTTAAAACCGGCCAATGCTTTAGTCCGCGCACCCTGACTTTTATTCCCGTGAATCGCTGCAGCGACTATACCTTCGGCTTCTAGGTGCTTAGTCAGCTTGTTGGCGCCGTGCTTAGTCTTAGTAAAAACCAGTGCCTGGCCCCAGCTGTTGTCGTGAATCAAACGCGTCAGTACAGCAGCTTTCTGCTTCTTGTCGACTGTGTAAACCGACTGGCTTACTGTCGGCGCAGTGGCATTGCGTGGCGTTACCGAAATTTCAATTGGGTTGGTAACCAGCCCTTTGGCCAGCTTGCGAATATCATCAGAAAAGGTGGCCGAGAACATAAGGTTCTGACGACGCCTAGGCAGCAGACTGATAATACGCTTGATATCGTGAATAAAACCCATATCCAACATGCGATCCGCTTCATCCAATACCAGCACTTCAAGGTGGGTAAACTTTACCGCGCCTTGGCTGTAGAGATCCATGAGACGACCGGGAGTCGCGACTAATACATCGACTCCGCGACGTAGCTTCATCATCTGCGGATTAATTTTGACGCCGCCAAAAACCACTGCCGAGGACAGGGACATGTGCTTGCCATAGGTGGCAACACTCTCGCCGACCTGAGCCGCTAGCTCACGGGTGGGGGTCAGGATCAAAGTGCGCGCCTGGTTCGGTTGAGCGCGATTACCGGCGCTGAGAATTTGCAGTATTGGCAGGGTGAAACCTGCAGTTTTACCGGTGCCAGTCTGAGCGGCGGCCATCACATCACGGCCACCAAGAACTGCAGGTATCGCTTTTTCCTGAATCGGTGAAGGTGTGTCGTAGCCCTGCGCGGTAACGGCTTTGAGAATCGGGGCTGATAGGCCCAGGTCTTTAAAGGTGGTCATAAGGAGTCTTTTTGCGAATGGGCGTAGCTCGAAATTGAGTGGCCCTTTGAATGGCGCGCATCCTACAGTAAAACAGCCATAAATGCTATGTCTATGGGCTAGGCTGTGGTAGGGAGGAAGGTGAAAAGCGTACTAGGAGATTTACAGCAAAGCGATCAATACAGGGCTATTTGTGGAGCTGTTTATAGCTCGGTGCAAAAGCCCTGTTTGAGTGAGACTAAAACAGGGCTCAGCGAGCAATAAACTTCATCGAAATCGAATTCACACAGTGACGAATATTCTTTGCGGTGTAACCTTCACCTGCAAAGACATGTCCCAGATGCCCATCACAGTTAGCACAGAGAATCTCCGTGCGCATTCCGTCGCTGTCTACCTCGCGACGCACCGCTCCGGCAATCTCATCATCAAAACTCGGCCAACCACAGTGTGAGGGGAACTTGTGTTCAGAGTTATACAGCGGTGCATCACACTGCTTGCAGATATACAGACCGCCGTCCGTAGTATCAGTGTACTCGCCAACAAAGGGTCGTTCGGTACCCTTGTCTTGAATGACATATTTCTCTTCCGCCGTTAAGGGGTTAAGTGCCGACAGCGGGTTAGAGCCCTTTAGATGGTTAGGTGATTTGCTCATACACTTCCTCAGAAAATTCGCGTTGTACCAATGACCAGAGATCATCCATGCCACAGAGTAAAATTGCCAGTTGTTTTAAACTCTCGTTTAATCTCTCCGGACCCAATGCTAACTGTACGCAGGTGGCAGGCAGATCGGTTTCATGAAAACGCAGCGCATCCAACGCCGGATGGCCCAATGCTGCATATTCCCAGTCGATAACAATCAGCCCATCGGCAGTAACCAGAATGTTCTCCGCTACCAAATCGTGATGACAGATAACTGCAGGCCAATCTGCTGCATCAATGGCCGCAGCGGCGGTGAGTATGGTTTGCTGTAGTCCCTCAATGGCAAAGACACTACCCAACTGATTAATATAAGCTTGGCAGTATTGAACATAATTGCGCCGCTGTAACTGAGTGACCTCAACATCCTGGATCCGCTGCAGTAGCTCACTCAAGGCAGTCATTTGCTCAATGCTGTGACTGTCCTCTTCACTCCATTGGCGACCTTCATGAAAAACGCTCACCAGCACTTCATCAGTGCGGAAAAGTACTTTTGGTACAGCGCCAGTTGGCTGTAACAACTCGAGAATTAATCCTTCCCGCTTGCGATCAATGCCCAAACTAGCGCCGTTCAGAGAATTAATTCTCACCACCGCTTTAAAGTTATTCTGAGCCACCAAAAACGAACGATTGGTGCGACCACCAATCAATTCCCGCACCAGTACCGGCTGCGCACTTAATTCAGCGCGACTAGTATTCCACTGGCGCCAGTTAGCGAGAGTTTGCTGAAGCAGTTGCATAGGCAGTGGGCTGAACCTCATCGACAGGTGAATTTGCGGCTAGACTTTGCTGCTGCAAACTCTTGAGCCAAAAACGGTACCCCATTACCGAGAGCACAATGTACAGCACCAAGAGCACCACGGTTTGATAGAGTTCACGATCCCAGTACAGATAGATCGATGTACTGTTTATGACAATCCAGTAGAGCCAATTATCGATCACTTTGCGCGCCACCATTACCGTTGTCAGCACAGCTGCCCAGGTAGTAAAAGAATCCAGATAAGGCAGTCTCGCGTCGCTATTGGTGGCCAGCAAATACCCTGATACAGCAGTGGCAACAGCAATCAGCAAGATGGCATTAATATGTTGTCCCGGATTCCACCGCGAAATACTCAGGCCCGTATTTTGTTCACCGCCACGCTGCCACTGGTACCAGCCATAGACCGCCATCGCCATGTAGTAGACATTAAGTCCCGACTCCATATAGAG
>CAJQJT010000042.1 GCA_905478725.1 uncultured Pseudomonadales bacterium | reverse complement strand
GATGAGTTCATTGGAGGTTATAAAGCGCTCTTTACTAATTTCAAAATAGAAAATTCTTAGATCTAACCCATTTGCACAGATTAGTAATACTACCTAACAGCAGGAGTGTAATCCCCTCAATAAATCAAAGGCGGAAAAGTAGAAAATTCCACTAAGATAGCGAGGCGACCTATTATTTTTCCCCGTCTATTTTAAGCCCCATTTTTCCCGCACGTCGCTTCCACTGTCGGCGCGCTTCTTTTTGCATATCGACCGCATCGTCTTTTTCATCAACGATCTCCAGGCCCAATAGGGTTTCGAGAACATCTTCCAGGGTAATAATACCTTCAACACCGCCGTATTCGTCCACGACCAGCATCATGTGCACACGCAACTTTAACAATTCATTGAACACCTGTGACAGTGACATAGAGCCAGGCACAGCAGTAATGTCGTGTCGATAGTTGCTTAAAATACTATCGCCGTTACCTCGAGCCTTGGCCAGCAACAAGTCGCTTCTGAAAACATAGCCGGAAATGTTCTCCTGTTCATCGCTGTAAATAGGGATGCGAGAAAAAGACACATGGTCGTATTTGTGGAAAAACTCTTCCACGGTAATCATCTGCGACAACGAAAAAATTACGGTGCGCGGTGTCATGGCATCGGTGACACGGGTTTCTCGCAGTAGTAACAGGTTCTTTAATATATGTGATTCCTGCTCGGCAATTTGCCCTTCTTTTGAACTCAGGTCGGCCATTACCGAAAACTCTTCGCGACTAAAACCGCTGAGGGTCGGCCCATGTAAACCACCCGTCAACCAGTCCGATAATTTAACAAAGGGGTAGAGTAAGATAATCAGATATTTAAGCACGTAGGCTGTAACAGGCGCCAACTGTCGCCAGTAATGAGCCCCTAAGGTTTTGGGAATAATCTCAGAGAATATCAGGATCAACAGCGTCAACACTGCGGAAGCGATACCAACATAGGCGCTGCCAAAAACCGTGACTGCCTGGGCACCGGCTCCGGCGGCGCCAACAGTATGGGCGATGGTATTCAAGGTCAGGATAGCCGCCAACGGTTTGTTGACATCATCCTTTAATCTTCGCAACAAACGGCCGGCAGATTTGTGTTCCTTTTCCATTAGGGCAATATGGGTATTGGTGACACTTAACAATACCGCCTCGGCAATAGAGCACAAAAACGAGAAACCAAGAGCAATCAATACATAGGTAATGAGTAAAAACATAAGGGCCTGGGGAATGTAGGTTTAGAAAAATGTGTGTTTCGTAGGTGGAGTATAAGAAAAATAAATGCTTTTTTGGGCGTTTTCTTCTGCATCCGACATCAGCTATCGACCTAGTAACTGGCAGCTATTCAGCCGTTACTGCGGATCACCACAGGCCTGATTGGCCGGCACCGCAACATCCATAAGTTTTGGGCTGGGCAAGTCCAAACTATCCATTAAATCTACATACTCCCCTCGATTAGCTATCTGCAATCTTGGGTTGTAACGTTTTTCTTCACCAACAGTGCTCAGTGCCCAGCCTCTGTAGTCATGGCCCGGGTGAACTGTGCAACTGTCTGGCAGTTTTAATAGCCGATTAAACAGACTGTTGTACTGTTGCTCAGCATCGCCATTTTGAAAGTCGGTACGACCGGTGCCCCGAATCAATAGAGTGTCACCACTAAACAACATGCCACCTGTCTCGTTGGGCAGATAAAAGCTGTAGGAGTCGTCTGTATGCCCGGGGCTATAGATGACCTCGAGTTTGATGTTACCCGCTGTTATCTGATCGCCATCTTTAAAGTTTGCCGTCAGACAGCTAGCCACAGCCTGCTCACCCATCATGGTTGTACAGCCAGTGCGGTCGCGCAGTGCGCCAAGGCCAGTAATGTGGTCTGCATGGGTGTGGGTATCTAGGGCTACGGATAATCTGAGATCTAACTGTTCAAGTAGCATCAGAGTTTGATCTGTACTGCCTAGCACTGAATCAATCAGTATTGCCTCTCGGGTGTTTTCATCCCCAAGTAGATAGCTATAGGTGGATGATTCTGGATCGAACAGCTGTCTAAAAATCATTGTTAAAACACTCCATTATTAAACTACTCCATTGATTAGTTTACTGGCCAGGGTTATTACTGCGATGGCAATCAGTGCTAGGGCAAAGAGCTTCTGTAATTGCGGGCCTGCAATTCTGTTTGCGATCAGACGTCCGCCCAACATTCCAAGCAAGCCGCCAAAACAGACCTGCGCCAAGAGCCCCCAGTCCAAACTGTTATTGCCTGCCGCAAAGCTGGTGAATCCAGCGCCGCCGATGACGCAAATAATCAGCAGGGATGTAGCCACGGCCTGACGCATGGACACTTGAGATATAAACAGTAGCGCCGGCACAATCAAGAAGCCGCCGCCGACACCAAACAGACCACTCAATAATCCCACCACTAAACCACAGCCGATTAATGCGCCGATGCATTTGTAGCTGGTATCGAATTGATCTTCTGGGCTAAAACGACAGATGGGTTGTATCAGGTCATTGTCGGAACTATTACCGGAGCGAACTATGTTGGATTGCTCTGGGGCGATGACTGTCTGACGCCACATAATGCCGGCGATAATAAACGCCAAAACACAAAAGCCCACAAGCAGAACCATGGGAGGTAATTGGGAGCCCAGCTGCTTGCCGATGGGGGCTACCAATGCACCGCCCAGGCCCAGAGAGATGGCCGGAACCCACAAAATATATTGGGCGCGCCAGTTACTCACTGTACCAAATAGGGCGCTTACTGCGACCGCACCTAGGGCGATACCAATGGCATCGTTAATTGGCAGGTCGAGCAATAACATCAGCAGGGGTACGGCAAAGATTGAGCCACCCGCGCCAGTCAGCCCCAGCACTAGGCCAATCACCAGACCTATAAGCACCGACATACTTAGTTATTCCACGGCATACGTGCGAGCACCATGCCCATGCCACAACTGTCGGTGACCCCAGCGAACACTAGACCTGCTCCCACAAAGGCGGAGAGGCCATAAAAACCAGGGTTAACAGCAAAGCCGAGTATCACGCCTATGACCACCAGTGATCCGGCGGCAATGCGCACCTGACGCTCTAGGGAGATAATATTGCCACTGCCTTTGGCTATATCAATACCCAGCTCTTTTAAGGCGTTCATGCCGCCCTCGATAATCACCAGAGGATGGCCTAGATCAGTCTGTAATTGCTCGGCCGCTCGGGCCGCACGCTGGCCGCTGGCGCAGAGTAAATACACTGGCTGGCTTGAGTTATGACCTTGCTGCTCAAGGTAAGCTTTCACTGCAGCGCTGTTTAAATCCTGTAGAGGGAAATGGGCGCAGCCCCCTAAGGATTCACTATTGACCTCGGCATGGGTGCGCACGTCAATGACCTGAAATTGATTTTCGGGGGACTGCTTCTGCTGCTTGAATTCCTTGGCAGAAATAGTGGTTGGGGTGTCGGTTGGATTATTCATGGAATAACTCTCTTGGCTTTAATAAAAGTGCGCTCTAATTAAACTGCGCTCTAATTAAACTGCGCACTAATTAAAGTGCGGGGCAGTAAATAGACTTTAGTACAGTAATGATCTGTATGGCTTCGTCGCCGCGCAGGCTATAAAAAATGGTCTGTGCCTCTCGTCGAGTTTGTACTAACTCGGCTTTACGCAATGAGGCTAAATGCTGAGATAAGGCAGATTGGCTAAGGCTGGTTATTTCATTTAGCTCTGTTACCGAGAGCTCGCCATTGATCAGAGAGCAGAGAATCATCAGACGATTCTGATTGCTGAGCTGCTTGAGCAGGCCTGCTGCTTCTGAACTGTGTTTTTGCAGCTCCTGCAGATCTGCCTGCTGAATACTTTTAGCCATTCGATGTGTGCCTTGCTGTATCAATATTAGGATATCCTACATTAGAGATATCTAATATACAATAGACTTATTATTCTTCCCTAGAAGCTAAACCGTTAACTGACTTGTGGAGGGCAAGATGAATCTGTCGGTTTATTTAGACCTTGTAAAGGCCAGACAAAATCGAGATGCTCAGCGCTGACTTTTTCTCCAACGGCAAAACAAGATGATCAAACAGATACAGACGTTTTTGATATCCCTGATAATCGCCACATTTTTAGTGGTAACCCAGACCACTGCAACCAATCTGATCTGGCTGCAAAGCATCAATATGCCTGTGGATATGC
>CAJQJT010000041.1 GCA_905478725.1 uncultured Pseudomonadales bacterium | reverse complement strand
GGTCATATAATAGAGGTTGGGGTATTTGAGCATTAACTTCCACGCCAACTCCGTCCAGGGCTCGCCGCCATGGCGCATCACCACGCGCAAATCAGGGAAGAACCAACAGATCTCATCGAGGTGTTCAACCTTTTGCGGTTCCATGGGAATTCGCGGACCGGGCACACCGACACAGGGGCAGAAGGGAATATCTAGATCTATACAGGCAACAAAGATTGGATACCATTTTTTATCGCTCAGTGACACCTGAGGACACAGGCCCGAGGGAAAAGCAGTGACTGCTTTGATATCGTAAAGCTCTTTAAGGCGACGGATTTTTCGCACCTCTTCCATACCATTATTCGGGTTGCAGTCATAACAGGCAAAAAAGCGATCAGGGTGCTTTAACACCGCTTCATTCTGAGTGAAATATTGATTTTCATCGACACCGAGCATGGCTTTTTCAATGCCAAACTCATCCATCTTGGCCAGGGTATAGGCGATATAGTCGTCCTGCACACCAGTCTTGGGCACATCTTTAAACATATACTGCGCCGGCATTTTAAACATTTGGCGACTCTGCTCATCCATCAGCAGAGGCTTAATAAAGTCGTAGTAATTGGATGTATCGTCATTTGGTACCGCTAACATCAAGTCGATAATGCCAATATCCGTAGGCATGGCCATAATTTCTTCCTCTTTTTCTGATTATTTTTTAGTCGCCTGCCGCTGCAGCCACGGCGCATTATTCGCTCTGTAATAGACTCGTCTGCTCCGCTGTCGGGTAGTCAATATAGCCTGCCGGACCCGGCGTATAGAGTGTTTTGCCGTTCATTCGACTCAGTGGCGTACCCTTGGCCACACGTTCAACAAAATCCGGGTTGGCAATAAAAGCACGGCCAAAGGATACAGCTGCAGCACCCTGGTCAGCGAGCAGTTGATCGGCCTCTTCAGGACTGTAACTGTCGTTGACGATCAGTGCACCCTTAAAGTGCTGCTGGGCGAGAGCAATATTGTCGATACCGGTGGACGCCATACGGATCACATGCAGATAGGCCAAACCCATGGGTGACAGAGCACGGAACAGTGCGCCAAAGGTTTCACTGGGGTCTTCATCCTGCAGGTCATTAAAGGGATTGCCGGGGCACACGCGCAAACCCACTCGGCCAGCTCCCACTGTATCGCAAAGTGCCTGGGTGAGCTCGAGCACAAAGCGCAGACGATTGTCTAAACTGCCACCATAGTTATCGCTGCGCTGGTTGCTGCCGGTGGATAAAAACTGCGCTGGCAGATAACCGGAGGTGCAGTGCAGCTCAATGCCGTCAAAGCCAGCAGCTATGGCGCGCTCTGCGGTTTCGCAATACTCGCGGATAAGGCCGGGGATTTCAGCGCTTTCAATGGCTCTAGGGGTGGGCATTGGCTGCATTCCCTTTGGCGTGTAAATCTCTGTCTGGCAGGGGATCGCCGAGGGCCCAATCAAGTCGCTACCCGGCGCTTTATTGTCTGGGTGTCCAACCCGGCCGCAGTGCATTATCTGGGCGACGATGCGGCCGTCTTTCTCATGCACCGCATCGGTTACGGCGCGCCACAGAAGCTGTTGCTCGTCACTGTAGAGACCGGGGGATAATGTGTAGCCTTTACCGGCTGGAGAAGGATGTATGCCTTCGCTAATAATCAAACCGGCGCTGGCGCGCTGAGCGTAATATTCAACATGCAGAGCCGACACTGAGTCATCGGGATTGGCTCGACTGCGCGTCATAGGCGCCATCACAAAGCGATTTTGTAATTCAATATCACCCAGGCGAAGCGGGGTAAAAAGTGCATCAAACATTTATCTAACCTTTCTTTATCTAGCCTTTAATTTACTAACTTTCAATTATCTAAACTCTAGCTGGGAAAATCTGCCCATTAGCGCGTTCGGATACTGATCTCGCCGCTGTCACGACGCATGGTTTTTAAAAACTGCTCAAGGGGTGCAGGCGCTGCGACCGCTGGCAACTCTTCGGTAATCGGGTTATCCCAAAAGTCCTGCCAGCTGGGCCACAGATCATGAAAGGCACCGTCGTAATTGTCGCGATCAGGCCAGCGCATTTTATGCTCACCCACCGGCGGGTTATTGAGGTCTGTCGCGTACCAGTAGCAGGGCAAGCGGCGCTGAAAATACCAGCGACCATCAATGCGTTCGTATTGATCCCAGTAAATCATCTGCATAATCACCCAATCGATACCGCCGTCGGCGCGAGTTGTCTCGTGCTCGTTCTTTGAGTAGACAACCCCTATGGCGTGGTCAGGATCATTAAATTCAATAATATGATTGCCAATATGGTGAGAGGTACCGGTGAATTGAGTCCTCAGGGTTTCATCCATCCAGCGCTTAAAGTGCGCCCGCCCCTGCATACCTTTACCGACCCGCACATCTTCGGGAAACAAATTGACCAGCGCGTCTATATCGCGCATATCCAGGGCTAGGGAGTACTTCGCTGGCAACTGCCGAATTTCGTCGAGGGACTCCAGGCGATCAATTCGAGAAAGTATATGGCTCATATTTTTAGTTCCTTTGTTGTTTATCCCGAGCTGCAGCAGCAGCGCCAGCCATCCGGCCGCTAAAAGAGGCATCGCCCACCGAGATGCCCGAGGCGTAACCATCGGCGCGACGGGGAACACCGCAGGCGGTGCGACCCGCTGCATAGAGCCCGGGAATAGTTGCGCCGGCCTCGGTTAGCACCTCCCCAGAAACTCGAGTATCCAAGCCTCCAAGGGTAAAGTACGGCATATTGACACCGCGCCCCGGCGTGCAATCAAGAGCCACATAGGGCGCAGTCAGCGGCTTTAGCCACTCCCCCGCCTTGTGAAACTCCGGGTCTGCGAGCTGCTCGGCATGGCTGTTATACAATTCAATCGTCTGTTCTAGCTGCCCCTCAGGCAAGTCGAGGTCGGCGACCAGTTCAGCCAAGGTCTCGCCAGTGGCGGCGATTCCTGCCCCCAGATAAGAGCGAGTTTCGTACTTACCGTAATCCTCAACACTGAGCACCAGATAGACCGGGCCCGGGGGCTGCTGCAGTACATGGGCACCGACCCGTCCATGGTAGCAATCTTCATTGATAAAGCGCTTGCCATGGGCATTGATAAATATTCCATAGGTCAGTGACGAGGGCGGATAAAATGGCAAGCTGACAAAGCCCTGATGCATATTATTGACCGCTGCACCCATGCCCTGACCAATCAAAATGCCGCTACCTGTGTCACCAGGATTGCCAATGGGCAAGTTGCAGCGCAGTAAATCTGGCGCGTATTCCGCAAGCATTTCGCGATTCATAACAAAGCCACCCGCAGACAAAATAACGCCTTTATTACAGCCTATAAAACGCTCCTGCATATCCCTGCGAACAACCAGCCCAACCACCTCACCGCAATCTTCGATCAGACGTAATGCTCTTGTCTCGAAGCTGATTTCGACGCCCCGCTGAATCGCCGCTGCGGTGAGTATCTGCATGAATAGCGGGCCACCATGGTCACCCTTTATCGCAAGGTTATGACCTCGAGGAGCTGGCGCAATATTGTCCACATAGGGCCAGGCTTTTTCGCTGCCGGTGTAAAGTAGGCCGTCATCGGTAGTGGCAACAATGGCGCGAGCCTTAAACTCACTGTCATTAAAAGGCACCCCCAGATCCACCAGCCAATTAAAATGGTCGGCGCTACCCTCGCAGTAAGCGCGAATTTTTGCTCTATCGGCCTCGGGGCCGTTGCTCACCATCAGGTAGTCATACATGGCTTCAACACTGTCGTTATAGCCACAGGCTTTTTGTACTCGAGTACCGCCACCCAAATAGAGTTCTGCTGATGACAGCGCCGTGGAGCCACCAGAGCCCGAGGCGACATCGCAAATTAACACTGAGCTGCCAGCATCGGCTGCGGCGATTGCTGCGCAGGCGCCAGCGCCGCCAAAACCGGCTATGATCACATCGTATTGCTCATGCCATTGCGCGACAGCTGAAGCAGTTATGGGAGACTGTGAATGTGAGTGCAGTTCAGTTTTCATCGCTTTCCCGACGCATCTTTTATCTGTTGATATAGTTAACGGCTGAGACTTTTAAGCCCTGCTTTCGAGTCTCTTTTATAGGCTTTGTCACAGGCTCTAAAGTTAGTGGGATTAGCCTCTGGACACAGCGTCCAAACGGACGATGCTGCATTTTGTCTTGCTCTTGGCAAAGGGCTTTTATATGTTCGAGGTTAAAATTAATAATAAGGCTGAAAAACATAGTCCGAATGGTTGTATTACTTTACCCCATTCAACCTTAATCTAACGTTTTCACTATGTAACTGCGGAGCACAGGCCATGCAATGGTATACAGGCAATACCTTTTACGACTCGTTATTAATTGTGGGCTTTGTCTATGCAGCCCTAGTGTTTGTCTCGAGCCTTTTTGGCACAGCACAGTACGGTGGTCGCTTTGGCGGCGGTAAACGGTCAAAGGGCGTTAAACTACACGCTAAAACCGGCTGGGTGCTAATGGAACTGCCCGGTTTAGTGATCTTTCCAATCGTGTTTTTTATGGGCGACAACTCAGATCAGCTAGTCCCGCTTATCTTTCTCGCCATCTGGATGATCCACTACAGCAACCGCGCTCTGTTCACCCCACTGATGATGCGTGTCCAGCCCGGCTCCAGTTCGTCATTCGCACTCAATGTGATTATCGCTGGCTGGTTAACACTGTTTTTACACGGCTATTTTAACGCCGCCTATATCACTCAATTTGGTACTCAGTACACCGAGGCCTGGCTAACTGATCCGCGCTTTATTATCGGCATAGCCATCTATCTATTTGGCTTTTTGTTAAATATTCACTCCGATTCAATATTGCGTAATCTGCGCTCAAAGACGCCATCCGCCGACGAGCCACGTTACAAAATTCCCTACGGCGGAGCCTTTCGTTTTGTCTCCTGCCCACAGTACCTTGGAGAGATACTCTCCTTTGTCGGCTTTGCCATTATGACTTGGAATCTGGGTGCAGTTTTTGTACTGGCCATGACCGTCGGCAATCTTGCTCCGCGGGCCCTTTACACCCATCGCTGGTTCAAGAAGAACTTTGCCGATTACCCGCAAGAGCGCAAGGCTGTTATTCCTTATATTCTCTAAGGCAACCCTAGGCTGTTGCAGTGAGCTAAATCGCTAAATAGCTAAATAGGTGAATAGGTGAATAGGTGAATAGGTGAATAGGTGAATAGGTGAATGGGTAGATAGGTAGATAGGTAGATAACTTATGACTAAACCTTATCGTCAATTAGCCTCAGCGCTTTTTTCTGTGCTGCTGTTTTCCCAAGTGACCACCGCCGACACTGCCGCCAA
>CAJQJT010000040.1 GCA_905478725.1 uncultured Pseudomonadales bacterium | reverse complement strand
GAATTTCTCACTGCCCAATACACTTTTACCAACCCTGCCCTTGCCCGGCTCTACCATTTACCCGTGGATAAATGCTCTGGCGGGGTCACGATATTCTGTCATTTCGACCGCAGGGAGAAATTTCAGTGTTCTTTTATACCTATATAACCAGAGGCGGCTTCTTGGCTTTTCTGCGTAACCAATTAAGACTATTTAGTATCGCCGGTGTTTTCACTAGCCTGCGCTCCAGCCTAAATTTGCCCGGATAGTCCACCAACAGCAGCCCCATCACCAGAGTAAGAATTCCCTGGCCAGGCAAAAGCAGCATTACCAAACCGGCCAGGATTAATCCACAGCCAATGACATTTTTGCCGATTAGCGCGAATAAACGAATAACCGGATGCAGCTGTTTCCACTGGGTGGGCTGGCGCTTTTTTGGTAAAAAATAATCTTCGGGGATTTGCGCGACTAACCAGGGCAGGGTTAGCAGGCTGAGAATAAATACAATCAGTGAAACAATGCCAGCCCAGACCAGCAGTTGTTGATGATCTGTTACCCAGCCGAATAACTCGCTCACGGGCTGGCTGGGATCTCGTAAGGTAGGGGCAGATGGGTGACGGCAGTCAGTGCTTGGTCGGCAATCTGCATTTCAATAGCGTCGCTGTGTTTATCATTGATCACCGCCAGTATTTCGACCTTGTCATCATCGACTCTCACTGCGCTGGCAATATTGCCGATGCTCTTGCCGTCGCTATTTTTGATTTCATCGCCGGGACTGGGGACTGTGTCTGTGCACAGCGCTAGGTGATGCATGCGCCGTTTCACTGCACCGCGATAGTGGGCGCGGGCAACAATTTCTTGGCCTGTGTAACAGCCTTTCTTAAAGTTGAGGTAACCAAGGGCATCGAGGTTGAGCATCTGAGGAATAAACATTTCGACGGTCTCGCCAACCACCTCGGCACGGCCTGCGCGCAGTCGCTCTAGATCCGAGAGCGGGGGCTGGCTATTTGAATAGCTGTCGCTGACATCCGTGATCTCAGCTTTGAAAAATACCGCATATTTTTTTAGGCTGGCGAGGGCGCTATCAATGACCGAGGGGTGGACCTCTAAAATAATGTCACCATCATCACTGTGGGCGGTAAATAGAAATACCATTCGGCCCTTGGGAGTGCAGTGTGCGCCGTCAACGCTGTTTGATGGGCTGAGGCTGTCCATATCGCAGGTGACCTGTCCCTGTAAAAACTTGCTGCTGTCGGGGCCCGATAATTTGATATAGCTGCGTACTGCTGTGCTGTTCCCAGACTCGTCACTGGAAGATATTTGCGGAGTCATGGTCAATCCTTTGTCGACTGTGTATGTTATTGAATGATTGTCTCTTATAATGCGCCTTTAAAACAATGATTGATTAGCTATGAATAAAAATCGTCTGCGCTGGGCTTGTCGCCGCGGCATGTTAGAGCTCGACCTGATTCTTGAACCCTTTGTTGAGAACGTTTACGAGACGCTGGAAGAAGCTGATCAGCTGCGCTTTGAGGTGTTACTGGAGAGTGAAGATCAGTCTCTGTTTATGTGGCTGATGAAGCGTCAGTCGCCGGATAATCCCGATATGCAAAGGATAGTGCAGATCATCCATGAGTCTCGCGCCCAACTCGGCTGAGTTTCAGCTTAGTCCCTCATTTTATTATCTCTGTGCACGGCTTGGTTTAGTTGCCATAGCTGCTGCGCTGATCGCTGTGTTGCCGCTATTAATTTGGGTCAAGCCGTCGGCACTGCTGTGTCTCGGTTTCGCGGCCTGTTGGCTAATCGTGGATTACCGTGGTCAGTGTCCGGAGAAATTGATTCTGCTGGACGCTAGTGACGATCGTTGGCGGCTGGTGTCAGGGTCGCAGACATTGGAGTTGGTTCTGACGCCGACCCAGTTTGTCACTCGTCATTTGGTGATCGCGTATTTTAAGTTGCCCCAGGGGCGGCAGATTGTTCGGGTGCTGCCGACAGATAGTCTGTCAGCGCCGCAGCATCGACTACTGCGCATGCTGCTGATCGAAAGAACTATTAGATAGCGAACCTAATCGAGGTTGATAATCACATCCTGACCGGCAAAATTGATCGGCACTAGAATAGTGTCTTTGGCGATTGGTGCCAGGTTCGGATAATCGAGGGTGTAGTGCAGTCCGCGGCTCTCTTTGCGCTGCAGGGCGCAGCGAATAATCAATTCAGCCACTGTGGCCAGATTGCGCAGTTCCAGTAGGTCACGGCCCACTTTATAGTTGCTGTAGTATTCCTGAATCTCTTTTTGTAACAAGTGAATGCGGTGCTGAGCGCGCTGCAGACGCTTATCCGTGCGCACAATGCCGACGTAATCCCACATAAAGCGGCGCAACTCATCCCAGTTGTGCGAGATCACCACATTCTCATCTGAGTACTCAACCTGTGATTCATCCCATGGACGAACAAAGTCTGGCTGGGAAATGTTGTCATTTAGGTGATTGATTTCACTGGCCGCGGCCTGGGCATAGACTAAACATTCCAGCAACGAATTACTGGCCATGCGATTAGCGCCGTGAAGGCCGGTAAAAGCACTCTCGCCGATGGCGTAGAGGTTGCGCAGATCCGTTTGGCCCTTGGTATTCACCACAATGCCGCCGCAGGTATAGTGGGCAGCGGGAACTATTGGGATAGGCGTAGTGGTGATGTCGATACCAAATTCTAGGCAGCGCTTATAGACAGTAGGGAAGTGCTCGATAATAAAATCAGCTGGTTTGTGGCTAATATCTAGATACAGGCAGTCACTGCCGAGGCGTTTCATCTCATGATCAATGGCCCGTGCTACCACATCTCTTGGGGCTAACTCGGCATCAGCATGGAAGTTCTGCATGAACGGCGTGCCATCAGGCAGCTTAAGGATTGCTCCTTCACCACGCAGAGCTTCGGTGATCAAAAAGGACTTGGCCTTGGGATGATAGAGGCAGGTGGGGTGGAACTGATTGAATTCGAGGTTGCCGACGCGACAGCCGCGACGCCAGGCCATCGCTATACCATCACCGCTGGCACCGTCTGGATTGCTGGTATAAAGGTAGGTTTTGCTGGCGCCACCGGATGCTAGAACAACACTTTTTGCTTGCAGAAGCTCAACGTCGCCGCTTTCGATGTCGAGAATGTAGGCGCCGGTGCAGCGAATTTTACGCGAGCTTCTGTCGGCTTGAGTGACTAGGTCAACGGCACAGTGGTGTTCAAAGATTTGCACGTTTTCCGCGGCCAGTGCACGTTCGACTAAGGTGCTAGTGATTTCTTTGCCGGTGGCGTCGGCTGTGTGGAGAATGCGGCGATGACTGTGGCCGCCCTCCTGAGTGAGGTGATAGCTTTCATCTCCCTCTTCCTTGGTAAAGTCGACACCACTGTCAATTAGCCAGTGCACGGCCTTGGGTCCATTTTCAACCACAAAGCGCACGGCGTCTTCATGACAGAGGCCAGCACCTGCAGCTAGGGTGTCAGCTATATGGGCTTCAGCGCTGTCATCTTTGTCGATAACTGCGGCTATGCCACCCTGAGCGAGCCAAGAGGCGCCACCCTGTAATGTGGCTTTGCTGATAAGTGCGACGCGCAGACTTGGGTCTAGTTGCAGGGCGACGGTTAGGCCTGCCGCGCCGCTACCAATAATCAGCACGTCATATAAATTGGTTGGTTTCATTTGCTGGCCACAATAGGTTGACGCAGCATGATAGTATAAGCCAAAGTCGCAAGCGAACTAAATTGAGACCCAGCGGTCTGTCTATGGTTGGGGTTAACTTTTATCGCTTTATGAACGTGGCATATAAAGATAATAAACTGGATTTGTAGGATAAATGGATTGCTAGATGACAGAACAAAAAACAGAACCCACTGACCAGCAATTGGTTGTCAGAGTTCAAAAAGGCGATAAGCGCGCTTTTGATCTGCTGGTTCTAAAATATCAATATAAAGTACATGCCATCGTGGCGCGGTTTATCCGCGACAGTGATGAGGTGCGAGACGTGGTACAGGAGGCTTTTATCAAAGCTTACCGTGCACTGCCTAAGTTCCGTGGCGACAGTCAGTTCTATACCTGGCTCTATCGCATTGCCGTGAATACCGCAAAAAACTATTTGGTCGCACGCAGCAGAAGACCGCCATCCTCAGATGTTGATCTCGATGATGCGGAGTATTATTCTGGCAGTGATCAACTGAAAGATCACAGCTCTCCTGAGAATCAGTTGTTTCGCGATCAGCTTGAAGTGGCGATCAACCAGGCTATTGTCGAATTGCCTGAGGATCTGCGTACAGCGGTGACTCTGCGTGAATATGAAGGTCTGAGCTATGAAGATATTGCCGCGGTTATGGACTGCCCTGTGGGCACTATTAGGTCGCGTATTTTTCGTGGAAGGGAAGCGATTGATGCACGAGTAGTCGAATTAGTTGAGGGGCATTAAAAGAATGATGAACCTTTTATATAAACGTGGGTCTTACCCTCACTGTATGCAGAACCCTGTCATTGTTATGGCATGTGTTAAGGCAACTAACTTTCGTGTTTACGAGGTAAATTAATGAGCGATCACAAGGAACGCTTAGATCAATCACTCTCCGCGCTAATGGATGGAGAGGCTACAGATATTGAACTGCACCGCCTGCTTAAAGAGGTCTCTGAGGGCTCTGAGCTGCGCGACAAGTGGAAGCGCTACCATATGGTTTCCTCAGCTATCAAAGGTGATGCCGCCATTGCCTCAATCGATTACTCAGCTGCTATTTCCGCCGCAATAGATGAAGAGCCAGCTCATCGTCAGGGCGGTCTCGCGGTATTCGCCGGATCTGCAGGGCGTTTTGCTATAGCCGCCTCAGTTGCCCTGGTCGCCGTGTTTGGTGTTCAGCAGCTCAATAGTCCCCTAGACAGCATTGCGCCAGTATCCGAGTTTGCTGGTGTTGAACAGGTCAATGAAGAGAATACGGGCCCGGCTATACAGTTTCCCTCAGGCTTTCAGCCGATTATTAACGCTCGCACAGTCAGTGCCGGTGGCAACAACAAGAACTCACAGTTCGTGACTCCGGTAATTGAGGTTCGCCAACAGGCTGAGCGCAATTATTCGGAAGCCCAACTGCGCGCTTATATGAATGATGTGATGGCCAAGCACTCGAATCATGCGGCTCTAAACAGTAATCAGGGAATGTTGCCATTTGCTCGCTTAAATGAAACTGAGGCAGCAGCCAAAAAGGAATAACTCGCAATAATGGTGTTTTTAAGATTAGTTAAAAAAATCAAAGTGGCGGCTCTAGTAGCCGCCGTTTTGCTACATGGGCCATTATTTGCGGCGCAGATGGAATCGGCCCATGACCTGATGTCGAAAATGGCCAAAGCGTCACGGGAACTAAGCTATCAGGGCTTATTTACCTACGAATACCGCGGCAATTTAACCAGCGTTAAGCTCTCTCACGGGGTTCGTGATGGTCAGATCTACGAGCGTATTCAGCATATGGACGGTGCCCAGCGCAACGCCCTGAGCCGCTCTGACAATGTCGACTGTTTGCGCACTGGTGATATGTTGCTGCGCGGCAGTGCCTACAAAATCAACGACCAGAGTTATGCCCGTCTAGAAGACTTTTACGAATTTCACATCAAGGGCGAGGGGCGAATCGCCAATCGCCGAGTGGTAATGGTGCATGTGCTACCCAAAGATAAGCATCGTTACGGCTATGTTGTGGCCATAGATAAAGAGTCCGGTCTGCTGCTGCAGTCGGTGTTAATGAGCCATACCGGCAAGCCTCTTGAGCGTTTCCAGTTTGTTGATATCAGTATCGGTGGATCTCTGGCTGACTTAGGATTCGATCTAGAGGCTAGCAACTTTGATGATGTTGCTCTGGATCAAAGCAACTGTATCGATAACAACCGTCAAATCACCACCTCGACATCCAGCTGGAGCACTCAGTGGCTGCCCCCTGGGTTTGTTATGGCCTCCCATAAAATTGCCGATACAGACGGTCAGGAATCGATGATGTTTACCGATGGTCTCGCGGTTTTTTCAGTATTTATCGATATTGACCCAGGGCGCTCCCTGCCGGCCATAGATGCCAATCTGGGTGCTACCGTGGCGGTGCTAACCAAGGCGGATATCAATAATCAGGAATATGCGATCTGCGTGGTGGGTGAAATCCCTCGCGCCACGGCAAACCAAATTGCCAGTGCTATCTCGATGTCGCCTTCTCTGCCGTCCTCACCGTCTCCATCAATATCCCCTTCACCCTAGAGCGGCGCTTCTATGATTCTTGAAACTGGTGTTGTTGTTGCGGTTGAGTCCGATGGCCTTTGGGTTGAGACAATTCAGAAGTCTGCCTGTGAAGTCTGTGTGGCGGAGAAGGGCTGTGGGCAAAAATTCCTCTCTAAGCTGGCGGGCAAGACTGTTAGCATCCGTGTGTTGCGCAACAAGCGGTCCTCAGAGGAATTCACCGTGGGCCAGTCAGTGACCATAGGCATTCCCGAAGACGTTATCGTAATGGCTTCTCTGTTGGTTTATCTATTGCCAATTTTTACTGCTATAGGTGGCGCCTGGCTGTTTTCTGGCAGTGACTGGCAGGCGGTTGGGGGTGCCTTTGGCGGGCTGGTGTTAGGTGGCCTACTGGTTAACTTTCACAGTGTGAGAAAGCGCGATGATGTGCGCTTTAATCCTGTTCTTATGGAAGAACAGATCCAGCCCAATATTCTCAATTTTCAACATTGAGCGAATTGTTCGGTAGCCCTTGTTTAAAAGAAGAGTTGTAACAAGCGCTAACTATTTTTTAACTCTGCTGTCTGATCTATTCAGGTCCCCAAAGTTATCTCACTTTGATAGGCTAAAGCCTTGCCCAACAACCACTATTCGAGAATCGAAATTCCAACTCCTGCCGTACTCTAAATTGACTATGCTATTTGAGAAAGATTGTTTTGATTGACAGTGAAACATTAAATTAATTTTTGGAGAACACTTCGTGCTTAAAAGACTTTTACTTGTTACTTCCTTTGTATGTCTTGTTTTTAACCCCCTTAGTGCGCTTGCCCAGCTGCCGGACTTCACCCAATTAGTTGAAGATACTTCTGCTGCTGTAGTGAAAATCAATACGGTACAGAAAGCCAGTAAGAGCAGGTCGGCGCAGGTTGCACCGGGCCAGATTCCGGAGATCTTTCGCGATCTATTTCAGCAGCGTCAACGGCCGCAAACTCAGCGCCCGG
>CAJQJT010000039.1 GCA_905478725.1 uncultured Pseudomonadales bacterium | reverse complement strand
TACACCAAGTTGGGAACTACACCTGCATCTTTTGCCGAGCTGTTAACCCCAGTGGTTGCTAATAGCAGCGCTTTTGGTCCTGGACCTGAGGGCACTATTGCTCTGATCGCTATTGGTATGACTGTATTGATCGGTGCGCTGACTTTGACCGGTAGCCTGGTGGCATTCGCTAAGCTGCAGGAGTTGATGAAGAAAAGCTATGGTCTTCCCGGAGGTCCAGTGGGCAACGCGCTATTTGTCATAGCTGCGCTGGTTGCTGTGGCATTGGTTGTGGTCAATCCAGGCAATGTTGCTGCTATGGTGGCTGTGGTTGTTCTGGCGCTGTTGTTGGGTCTGTTCTTAGTGATGCCAATTGGTGGCGCTGATATGCCAGTAGTGATTGCACTGCTGAATTCCTACTCTGGTATCGCAGCGGCTTTCGCTGGTTTTATTCTCGGCAACACGGTATTGATTATTGCCGGTTCGTTGGTGGGAACCTCGGGACTGATCTTGACGCGCATTATGTGTGTGGCGATGAACCGTTCTCTGGCCAATGTACTATTTGGCAAAATGGCGGCCAGTGGCGAGATTATTGATGCTGATGAAGTCTATGCCGGTAAGGTTACTAGTGCTCAGCCCGACGAAGTGGCTATGCTGCTGGAGAATGCTCAGCGCGTCGTTATAGTGCCAGGTTATGGTATGGCCATGGCTCAGGCGCAACACGCGGTGCGCGAGCTGGCTGACGCCATGGAGGCGAAGGGTGTTGAGGTTGAATACGGTATTCATCCGGTGGCAGGACGTATGCCCGGTCATATGAATGTTCTGTTGGCTGAAGCTGAGGTGCCTTACGATAAACTTGTGGAAATGGATAGAATCAATCCTACCTTCGAAGACACTGATGTGGTGATTGTGATTGGTGCCAACGATGTGACCAATCCCATGGCCCGTGATGTTGAAGGTAGTCCGATCTACGGCATGCCAATTCTCAATGTTGATAAAGCCAAGACGGTTGTCGTGATCAAGCGTTCATTGAGCCCCGGTTTTGCCGGTTTGCCTAATCCGTTGTTCGCAATGGACCATACCTTGATGGTCTACGGCGACGGCAAGAAGGCGGTTGTCGAGATGACTACGGCGCTGAATCAGCTATAGAGATTGCTGGAGTGCTAAAGCTCTAAAGTACTAAAACGTTAATAAAAACCCCGCCAATTGGCGGGGTTTTTTTATGCGGGTCTTTTTATACTGATATATTTATGCCGCTTTATTTGCAGAGCAATAAATCCCAGACATAAAAAAACCGGCCAGAGCCGGTTCTTTTACTGCTGGCTAATAAATAACTATTAACCAAGCGCCTTAACTTTAGCATTTAGGCGGCTCTTGTGACGAGCAGCTTTATTCTTGTGCAGAATGCCTTTGTCTGCCATGCGGTCTAGAACCGGCACTGCAGTGGTGTAAGCCAGCTGAGCATCAGCCTGAACGCCGCTATCAATAGCTGCATCGACTTTTTTCAAATAGGTGCGAACCATAGAGCGCAAGCTGGCATTGTGCTGTCGGCGTTTCTCGTTCTGTCGTGCGCGTTTCTTAGCTTGTACTGAATTTGCCACTTGTTGTACTCCTCTTAATTGGTCTCACTGAAGGCGCGGAAATATACATGTTTTGTAAGCTACATTCAACCCAATTGTCGAAGCAATATAATTACTTTGTACTGTCAGAGAAGCCTGAGGCGTCCAGCTAGCTTTCACAGCTTTTCAGTATTCACTTGGAGATGGGCTTGGAGGTCGTTAAACTGCTGTGAAAAGCCCCTGTCAATCGAGTAAAAATTGAATCAGAAGCCCAGCAATCATCCACCACAGCCGTCGCCTACGAAAGTGAAGGCCGATGGTGGTCTGCTGCGCTCCAGTGGCGTGGTCAGCTTCTTTACTATGCTGTCGCGGGTTCTCGGACTGGCGCGGGATATTATCTTCGCCCGAGTGATTGGTGCCGAAGCCCTGGCCGATGTGTTCTTTGTCGCCTTTAAGATTCCCAACTTTTTTCGCCGTCTCTTTGCTGAAGGTGCTTTTGCTCAAGCCTTTGTTCCAGTGCTCGGGGAGTATCGCCAAAATGGTAGTCAGGCGGCGCTCAAAGAGTTGGTCAATCGAGTATTCGGCACTCTGGGCATGGCGCTGCTGATATTAACGCTGGTGATTGTGGTCGCCGCGCCATTTTTCGCTGCGCTGTTTGCACCGAAGTGGTACCTCAACGATCCGTTTAAATTTAATGCCACCGCTGAAATGCTGCGCATTACCTTTCCCTATTTGTTATTTATCTCAATGACCGGTGTTGCCGGTGGCATCCTCAATAGCTATGACCGCTTTGCGGTTCCCGCTTTTACGCCGGTGCTGCTCAATCTGTCTCTGATCTTTGCTGCCCTGATTGCGGCGCCCTGGTTTGATCAGCCCACCTATGCCTTGGCCTGGGGTGTGTTTGCCGCTGGTGCGATTCAGTTCTGCTTCCAGCTACCGTTTTTGGCGCGTATTCATATGCTGCCGGTACCGGTGGTGGATTGGCGTCATCCGGGAGTGCGAAAAATACTCAGGTTGATGGGTCCAGCCATCTTTGGTGTATCCGTAAGCCAGATCAATTTGATGCTCGACACTATGTTGGCAACCTTTCTGCCCACCGGTAGTGTCTCTTGGCTGTATTACTCGGATCGTCTCTCGGAACTGCCTCTGGGGGTGTTTGCGGTGGCTATTGCCACAGTGATACTGCCGAACCTCTCTCGACATCATGCGGCCAGTTCAGTTGAGGCCTACTCCCAAACTCTGGATTGGGCTCTGCGTATGGTGTTGTTGATTGCCGTGCCAGCCGCTGCGGCCCTGATGCTTCTCGCTGAGCCGATTCTGGCGACATTATTTCTCTACGGCGAGGTGATGACCCCACGGGATATGTCTATGGCATCCCTGAGTCTGCGCGCCTATTCCCTGGGCTTGATCGCCTTTATGTTAATCAAGGTGTTGGCGCCGGGATTTTTTGCCCGTCAGGACATGCGCACGCCAGTGCGTATCGGTGTGATTGCCATGGTCTCCAATATGGCGCTCAACTTAATCTTGGTCATACCACTGCATTTTTATTGGCAGGTGGGTCATGTCGGTCTGGCGCTGGCGACATCGTTGTCGGCATTCTTAAATGCACTGCTATTATTTTTGGCTCTGCGCAGCAAGGCTATCTATCTCCCAGGTCGCGCTTGGTTGCGCTTTTTGGTAACTCTGTTGTTGGCGGTAATACTCATGGTCGCGACCCTGGTCTGGCTCGGCGGTCAGTTCGATGCATTTGAGACTAGTATCTGGCAACAGCTTGGCTGGTGGCAGCGCAGTAGTGCTATCGCCTGTATCTGCCTAGGCGGCTTTGGAGTTTATATTGCCGTTCTCGGGTTTGGTGGTATGCGTCTCAGTGATTTAAAAGGGCCTGCTAAAGCCACCACCTCTGGGGATTAAATTGGCGTGCTATCGATGGCCGTTTAGACAGCAGTCTAGACAGCAGTTTATTTCGTCTTTTCAGGGGCTGTTAATTGGCCGCAGTGCCTTACGTTTATGGCCTTTGCTAGGTATACTCGACGACTATTTTGAACAGTGAAAACCTCGCCTGTGCCTCATGCCAAAATGACCTTTGTTCGCGGTTTGCACAACCTGCATTCCCCAAACCAAAAATCGGTGGTCACCATCGGTTCGTTCGACGGTGTGCACATTGGTCATCAGGCGATTTTAGCTCAGGTAAAAGAGGCCTCTCAGCGTTTGCAGATACCCTCGGTGGCGATGACCTTTGAGCCGCAGCCGCGAGAGTATTTCTCAGCTGAACGAGCGCCAGCGCGGTTGATGCGATTGCGCGAAAAGATTGAAACATTACTGTCCCTGGGTGTGGACTCGGTGGTTTGCCTGCAATTCAATCGCGATCTCCGCAATCTGTCGGCAGCGGATTTTGTCGGTCAGGTATTGGTTCGTGGACTCGCGGTGAAGCATTTGATCGTCGGCGATGACTTCCGTTTTGGCTGTGATCGCAGTGGCGACTTTGCTATGTTGAACGAGCAGGGCAAGCTCCACGGGTTTGAGGTGCAGGACACGGCGACAGTCGAAGCGGATGGCCGTCGAGTGAGCAGTACCCTGGTTCGTGAAGTGGTGGAGCAGGCAGATTTTGCCCGGGCTGCCCAGTTACTTGGACGACCCTTTGCCATCAGTGGAGTGGTTGGCTATGGCCAACAGCTCGGACGTGAACTAGGCTTTCCCACTGCGAATGTGCAGCTAGCCCGTTTTAGTGCGCCCTTATCCGGTGTTTTTGCGGTGCGAGTGAATGTTGCTGGTACGCTGTATTGCGGCGCCGCCAATGTCGGATTGCGACCCACAGTGGGGGATTTGGTAAAGCCGATCCTCGAAGTGCACCTGCTAGATTTTGCCGGTGATCTTTACGGTCAGCGAATTGCAGTGGAGTTTATTCACAAGGTTCGCGAGGAAGAAAAATTCACCAGTGTTGAAAAGCTGGTAGCGACAATCACTGCTGATGTAAGAAACATCCGTCAGTGGTTTTTGCACAACGATATATAGCCTCGGCGTTACAGAAGAGCTTGGGCCAGACACTTTACAAAACAATAAACTGATATAGGGTTGGCCACTGTGGTCAAACAAAGAAACCAATGACTGATTACAAAGCAACACTGAACCTGCCCAAGACAGCCTTCCCCATGCGCGCCAATCTGGCCCAGCGGGAGCCGGGAATGTTAAAAGAATGGCAGGACAGCAATCTCTATCAGCAGATTCGCGAGGCCCGCGCTGGCCGCGAACAGTATATTCTTCACGATGGCCCTCCTTACGCCAACGGCGAGATTCACCTGGGTCATGCGGTAAACAAAACCCTTAAAGATATTATCGTTAAAGCGCGCACCATGAGCGGCTTTGATGCGCCTTATATTCCCGGTTGGGATTGTCACGGTCTGCCCATTGAACACAACGTAGAAAAGAAGATTGGTAAAGCCGGCGTCAAAGTCGAGTACTCCACCTTCCGCAAAAAGTGTCGCGAATATGCCATGAAGCAGGTCGAAGGCCAGCGTCAGGGTTTTGTGCGTCTCGGCATCTTTGGTGATTGGGAACGTCCCTACCTGACAATGAATTATCAGGTGGAAGCGGACACCATTCGCGCACTGGGAAAAATTGCCGCCAACGGCCATCTGGTGAAAGGCTACAAGCCGGTTTATTGGAGTGTAGTGGGCGGTTCAGCTCTGGCTGAAGCAGAAGTGGAATATCAGGACAAAACCTCTTACACCATCGACGTCGCCTATGCCGTAACCGACGCCGTGCAGTTGGATAAAGTCTCCAGCGCATTTGGCGGTCTGCCTGGCGAAGGCGAGATCAATATGTTGATCTGGACCACGACACCCTGGACGCTGCCCAGCAGCCAGGCGATTTCTGTGGGTGCCGATGTTGACTATGTGCTGGTGCAGACCAATGGCGAGAATGGACCCCAGCGTCTGATCTGTTCACAGCTGCTGCTGGAATCAGTGATGCAGCGTCTTGAGATTGAAGACTATCAGCAGCTTGCTAGCTGTCAGGGCCAAGAATTAGAAAATATTATTGCCCGTCACCCGTTCTATGAGCGCGACATTCCTGTGCTGCTCGGTGAGCATGTGACCACCGATGCCGGTACTGGCTGTGTGCACACGGCACCAGATCACGGCATGGAAGATTTCGTCGTCGCCAAGCAATATGGCATTGGCACCTTAAATTATATTTTGGATAACGGCCTCTATGCCGATGATGTCGAGCTCTTTGCAGGGCAACATGTGTACAAAGTCGATGACTCGGTTTTGGAGGTTCTGCGCGAGGGCAAACGTCTGCTCAGCTGCGGCCAATTTGTTCACAGTTACGCCCACTGTTGGCGCACCAAAACCCCGTTGATTTATCGCGCTACACCGCAGTGGTTTATCTCCATGGATAAAAACGGCTTGCTAGCCAAGGCTAAGGCCGCGGTTAAAGGCGTTAGCTGGCACCCAGATTGGGGCCAAGCGCGTATCGAAGGCATGCTCGATAATAGTCCAGACTGGTGTATTTCTCGCCAGCGTACCTGGGGCGTTCCTATCGCACTGTTTGTTCACAAGCAGAGCGGCGAGTTGCACCCGAATACGCCACAGCTGATTGAGCAGGTTGCCCTGCGAGTTGAAGAGCATGGCATTGAAGCCTGGTTTGAACTTGAAGCTGCCGAGCTGATTGGCGAAGATATCGCCGACTACCAAAAAGTGACTGACACTCTGGATGTGTGGTTTGACTCCGGTGTT
The DNA here is from genome assembly GCA_905478725.1 of uncultured Pseudomonadales bacterium. Classification (GTDB taxonomy): domain Bacteria; phylum Pseudomonadota; class Gammaproteobacteria; order Pseudomonadales; family Porticoccaceae; genus HTCC2207. Next base: position 6,865 of record CAJQJT010000039.1, on the reverse strand, counting down.
ACCCATGAATCCGTGATCAACGCCCGGCAAGAGCTGCGCTATCCTGCAGATCTTTACCTCGAGGGCTCAGATCAACACCGTGGCTGGTTTCAGTCGTCATTGAAGACCGCTATCGCGATCAATGGCACAGCCCCTTACAAGGCCGTGCTGACCCACGGCTTCACCGTTGATGAACATGGTCGCAAGATGTCCAAGTCCATCGGCAATGTAATTTCCCCGCAAAAAGTCATCAATGAGATGGGCGCCGATGTGTTGCGTCTGTGGATTGCCTCGGCTGACTTTAGTAGCGAGATGACGGTCTCGGATGAGATTTTGAGTCGCGCCGGTGATTCCTACCGTCGGATTCGCAACACTGCACGTTATTTCCTCTCCAATATCGATGGCTTTGATCCCACCGAGCATGGAGTTGCCCATGAGGACATGTTGGCGCTGGATCGCTGGGCGGTGGATTGCGCAGCGGGTTTGCAGGAAGAAATTATCACTGCCTATGATGAGTTTCAGTTTCACCTGATCTATCAAAAGCTACACAATTTTTGTGTCCGCGATATGGGTGGTTTCTATCTGGATATCATTAAAGACCGCATCTACACCTGTCCAGAAAATAGTCTGGCACGCCGTTCTGCGCAGACCGCTCTGCATCATATTGCCGAAGCCTTTACTCGATGGATCGCGCCGATTCTGAGCTTTACCGCCAGTGAACTCTGGGGCTTTATGCCAGGCGAGCGCGAGTCTTCTGTGTTTATTGCTGAGTGGTATTCGCTACCGCGTCTGTCTGGCGGCGATGATATTAGCCCCGCTGATTGGGCTGCGATTATGCAGGCTAAAGAAGCGATCAATAAGGTGATTGAAGATCAGCGCAATCAGGGTGTAGTAAAAGGCTCTCTGGGTGCGGATATCCAACTTTATGCTGGACCTGAATTACACCAATCATTGGCCAAACTGGGTGATGAGTTGCGCTTTGTCACCATCACCTCGAAGGCAACCTTGCTGCCTCTGGAAGAGGGCGTCGGTGCTAATGGGTCTATGCTGGAAGGTTTAAAAGTTGGCCTGCAGCGTTCTAGCGCCGAGAAATGTGTTCGTTGCTGGCACTTTATTGAAGATGTGGGAAGCCATGCAGAGCACTTGGAAATCTGTGGTCGCTGCGTGACTAATCTCTCTGATACGGGTGAGACACGTCACTATGCCTAAGCTTAAAGTACCAGTTAAAGCACCAGTTAAAACGCTGCCCTGGCTAAAATGGTTTGCCCTAGCGGCAAGCATACTGCTGCTGGATCAGCTGACTAAGCTGTGGATCATGGCGGAGTTTAGTCTTGGTCAGAGTCTCTATGTCAATGGCATCTTTAATCTGGTGCGCGCTCACAATGAGGGCGCGGCCTTTAGTTTTCTCAGCGATGCAGGTGGCTGGCAGCGCTGGTTGTTTAGCATTATCTCTATTGTGGTCAGTTTGATCATTGCAGTCTGGTTGACCCGTTTACCTCGCCAGCGCGTACTTGAGGCATTGGCACTGTCGCTAATATTGGGCGGCGCACTGGGCAATCTCTATGACCGATTAACTCTCGGATACGTGGTAGATTTTCTCGACTTCCATTGGGCCAATTGGCACTTCGCCGCCTTTAATGTGGCGGACATGGCAATCTCTGTTGGCGCTGTATTGATTATTATTGATGGGCTGTTTTTTCAGTCCGCAAGTGAGACAGAGGATTCCGCTGAAGCCCCGGTAGTGATTCCAGATAAGAAGTAGTTAGACCCAATAATTCAAAATTTTTACGAGTTTTAGATATGAGTATACCCATAGATACAGGCACCACTGTTACGTTGCATTTTTCCCTGGCACTAGAGGATGGTGCTGTAGTGGATTCGAATTTTGAAGGTAAGCCGGCGACTTTTTCAATTGGCGACGGCAGTCTGCTACCTGGTTTTGAAGAGACATTGTTTGGCCTGAGAGCCACCGATGAGCAGGAATTTTTAGTGCCACCGGAAAAGGCCTTTGGTCAGCACAACGAGCAAAATGTTCAGGCTGTGGCCATGGATAATTTTATCGAACTGGAGATTGAGATCGGTGCCATGTTCTCGTTTCAGAACGGCGACGGTGAGCTGCCAGGTGTGATTACCGATATAGTCGACGGCGAAGTGATGGTAGATTTTAACCATCCATTAGCCGGTAAGAATATTGTCTTCCAGGTAAAAATTCTCGGCGTTGTTCCGGAGAACCTGCACTAATGGATATCAAGCTAGCCAACCCGAGGGGTTTTTGCGCCGGCGTTGATCGTGCCATTGATATCGTGAATCGCGCTCTGGAAGTTTTTGGTGCGCCGATCTATGTGCGCCATGAAGTGGTACACAATAAATTTGTTGTCGATGATTTGCGCAATCGCGGCGCCGTGTTTGTCGATGAGCTAGATGAAATTCCCGATGATGTGATTGTTATCTTCAGTGCTCACGGTGTTTCCTTAGCGGTTCAAGATGAAGCCCGCCGTCGCAGCCTTAAAGTCTTTGATGCTACCTGCCCATTGGTCACCAAGGTGCATATGGAAGTGTCTAAATATAGCTTAGAGGGCATGGAGTCTGTATTGATTGGCCACGCCGGTCACCCGGAAGTGGAAGGCACCATGGGTCAGTATGACTACTCCAAGGGTGGCAATATCTATCTGGTTGAAGACGAGACTGATGTGGCGAAACTTGAGGTGAAAGATCCCTCTAAACTGGCCTTTGTCACCCAGACTACATTGTCTATGGATGATACGGCTAAAGTGATAGACGCTCTGCGCCAGAAATTCCCCGCTATTCAAGGGCCGCGAAAAGACGACATCTGTTACGCCACGCAAAACCGTCAGGATGCGGTTAAGCAGTTAGCCATGGAGTCTGATTTAATTCTGGTGGTGGGTTCTGTTGCTAGCTCCAACTCCAATCGCCTCCGTGAGTTGGCGGAGCGCTGTGGTTGCACGGCTTATCTGATTGATGGTCCTGAAGATATCAATACTGAATGGCTGAAGCAGAGTAAGGCTATTGGTATTACCGCCGGTGCATCGGCACCGGATGTGCTGGTGCGAGATGTCATTGCGCGTCTGGTAGAGCTGGGTGCCAACGCCCCTCAAGAGCTGAGCGGCGTGGTTGAAGATGTTACTTTTTCCCTGCCAAAAGAGCTGCGCATCTAGCGCAACTCAATCTATAGCCGTTACTCTTGGCACTTCATAATGTGGGCAAACAGCGCTGTGGTGGAAGGATCTAATTCCGCAGGATGCTCAGAATCAGAGGCGGTGTCTGAAGCCAACAACTGATTGGCCATTTTCTTGCCCAGCTCGACACCCCACTGATCGAACGAATTAATATTCCAAATACTGCCCTGAACAAATACCTTGTGTTCATAGAGTGCGATCAGTGCACCAAAATTCTTTGGCGACAGCTGATCGAGCAACAACACATTGGATGGCTTGTTGCCAGGATAGTATCGGTAGGCTTCGCCTTCCGGTGCTTCTTGGCCGCACATCAGAGCCGATGCCTGAGCCAGCATATTGCCCAGCAGCACGCGGTGATGTTCTTCATTGCTCAAATTATCCACGGCGGCGGCAACGAAATCGATGGGCACCATTCGTGTGCCCTGATGTAACAGCTGGAAAAACGCATGCTGTCCATTGGTGCCAGTCTGGCCCCAGAGAATCGCGCCGGTTTGATAATCAATTGACTCGCCATCGAGGGTTGTCGACTTACCGTTGCTCTCCATATCCAGCTGCTGAAGATAAGAGGGTAATAGTAGTAGCCGTTCGCAGTAGGGAATCACTGCATTGGATTGGGCGTCGAGAAAGTTGCTATACCAGATGCCCAGCAGAGCCATAATTACCGGCATATTCTCTGCCAGTGGTGCCTGTTGAAAATGCAGGTCCATTTCTCGTGCACCGGCTAGCATCTCGACAAACTTCTCAAAGCCAATAGAGATGGCAATAGATAGGCCGATACTGGACCAGAGTGAATAACGCCCGCCAACCCATTCGGCAAACTCCAAAATCTGATCAGCGGGGATGCCATAGGCCAGCGCATTGGCGCGATTGGCGGTAAGGCCGACAAAGTGGCTGCTAGCTTGTGCGTTCTCTAGTCCCAATGTCTCGGCGAACCAATTGCGAGCGGTCTTGGCGTTGAGCAATGTCTCGTGGGTGGTAAAGGTCTTGCTGGCCAAGGCCACCAGAGTGGTCTCTGGATTGAGCTTCTTTAGGATGGTCAGAATTTCAGCACCATCCACATTGGAGATAAAGTGCAGCTTGATATCTGGGTGGGCAAATTCTTGCAGTGCGCTGCAGGCCAATTTGGGGCCCAGGTCAGAACCGCCAATACCAATATTGATAACATCGGTAATCGCTTTGCCGGTGCTGCCAAGCCACTGGCCGCTGCGGATTTTCTCGCTGACCAGCTCGACGTCTGCCAGCTGTTGTTTGACCAGGCTAACACGCTGATCGGATTCGGCGGCGGCTGAGGCGACAGTTTGATCGCCAATCTCAGCTCGCAGTGCGCCATGAAGTACTGCACGGCCTTCGGTAGTATTGATCTTTTCTCCCGAGAACATGTCTGCACGATGCTGTTCCAGGGGGGACTGAGCGGCGAGTTCAAGCAGTGCCTGCCAAGTTTCATCAGAGACCAGGTTCTTGGAATAGTCGAGGAAAAGCTCGCCGCTCTGCACAGACATTTGGCTGCTGCGCTGGGGGTTCTGTAGGAAAAAGTCACTGATACTTTGTTGCTGGGCTTTTTCTGCCTGCTGTTCAAGGGTTTTCCATGCTGGGGTGCTGGTCGGATTGTACTTGTTTGTGGTCTTGCTGCTGGAAGTCATCTATCCAAGTTCCTGTGTTTAATTAGTCTATATAGGCCGTTTAATTGGTGTCGGCTAAAGCGTAAACTAGGGTTCAGCTAGAGTTCACCTAGAGCTCAGCTAGGGGCATCTTTTGATGCCGTCCTATAGGGAGGTTGTCGCCACAATAGCCTATTTAAAACGGCACTGCCGCAACAAATCTTAAATGTAATAAAATTACGATATTTCGTCGAATTATACATTGAGTCTGGTTAAATTCCGTAATTTTGTTACAATTCGCAGCTAATCTACATGGAGCCGCTATTAAGCGGAGTCGCTATGGTCCAGTTAAATACCACAGTTGCTGAAGTCACTCAGCGCATCATCGAACGCAGTAGTAGCCTGAGAGCTGATTATTTGCGTCAAGTTAAAGAAGACAAGAGTAATCGACCTGAGCGTGGCAAGTTAAGTTGCGGCAATCTGGCTCACGGTTTTGCTGCCTGCGGTGAAGACGACAAGAATAGTCTGCGACTGATGGAAGCCAGCAATATCGCCATCGTCACTTCTTACAACGACATGCTTTCGGCCCACCAGCCCTACGCGGTCTACCCGGACAAGATCAAGCAGGCGATGCGCGATATCGGTTGTACAGCACAGGTTGCCGGCGGCGTTCCCGCTATGTGCGACGGTGTTACTCAGGGTCAAGACGGTATGGAGTTGAGTCTGCTGAGTCGTGACTTGATCGCTCAGTGCACCGCCATGTCGCTGTCGCATCAGATGTTTGATGGCGTATTGGCTCTGGGCATCTGCGATAAAATTGTTCCTGGACTATTGATGGGCGTGCTCAGCTTTGGCTATTTGCCAGCGCTGTTTGTTCCCGCTGGTCCAATGGAGTCAGGCTTACCCAATAAAGAGAAGCAGCGCATTCGCCAGCTGTTTGCCGAAGGCAAAATTGATCGCGAAGAATTGTTGCAGGCAGAGTCTGATTCTTATCACAGCGCCGGTACCTGTACCTTTTATGGCACGGCTAATAGCAACCAGGTGGTTCTTGAAGCCATGGGCTTGCAGCTGCCAGGCAGCTCCTTTGTCAATCCATCTAATCCACTGCGCGATAAGCTCACGGTTGAGACCTGTCACCAAATGGCACGGATTACTGCTCTGGGCAATGACTATCGTCCGGTGGGTGAAGTCGTCGATGAGCGCAGCATGGTCAACGCCACTATTGCACTCTTAGCTTCTGGCGGGTCAACCAATCACACCATGCACCTTGTGGCAATCGCCCGAGCTGCAGGTATTATCCTCAATTGGGATGATATCTCTGAGCTATCTGCGGCAGTGCCATTATTAGCCAAGGTCTATCCCAATGGTCATGCCGATGTGAATCATTTTCACGCTGCCGGCGGCACTAGCTGCATGTTCCGTCAGCTGTTGGGCGGCGGCTTTATGCACGCCGATGCCAAGACCTCTTGGGGCGTCGATTTTGGTGACTTCACTCAGCAAGCGTTCTTGGATAACGACAAAGTGGTGTGGCATGAGTCACCCATAATACCTCTGGATCTTGAAGTACTGACCACAGTGGACAAGGCTTTTTCCCCTGAGGGCGGCTTGAGACTGTTAAAGGGTAACCTCGGTCGCGGTGTGATCAAAGTGTCTGCCGTTGCTGCAGAGCATCAGATTGTTGAAGCACCTGCTGTAGTGATTGACGCTCAGGATGATCTGGCGGCTCTGTTTGAGTCTGGTCAGTTGAATCGTGATTGCGTTGTGGTTGTGCGTTTTCAGGGTCCCAAAGCGTTGGGTATGCCAGAGCTGCACAAACTGACGCCGATGCTCGGTATTCTGCAAGATAAGGGTTACAAGGTTGCACTGGTTACTGATGGCCGTATGTCTGGCGCATCGGGCAAGGTGCCAGCGGCAATTCATCTGGTGCCTGAAGCAGCCAATGGCGGTGTCTTGGCCAAGGTGATCAATGGCGATGTGATTCGGGTTAATGCGGTCACCGGCGAGTTGCAATTTATCGGTGATGTTACGGAGCTCGAAGCCCGTGATGCCTCACCCCAGCCGGACGCGGGTCAGCGCGGCTGCGGTCGTGAA
>CAJQJT010000038.1 GCA_905478725.1 uncultured Pseudomonadales bacterium | reverse complement strand
GCGCTGCGGACTCGATCTTTACTTTCTTTGACCGCAGTTTCTGGCAGGCCGACCATATGAAAGCTCGGCAGACCATTTGAAAGGTGCACTTCAACTGAGACCAGTGGTGCATTGATACCCAGTTTTGCGCGTGTGTTGACCACCGCGAGTGACATGGCATACCTCCCTGTATGTCTATCGAAAACGACCCCTCAGTCTGATGAGGGGAGTTACCTATATAGGTTATTTATCGCTTTGCTCAGATCTGAGCTGACGAATGCTGTCTTCAAGACCGCTGATCTGAGTTTCCAGGGCGTCGAGCTTTTCTCTGGAACGGTGCAAGACAGCCTGCTGAATATCAAACTCTTCCCGAGTGACTAAATCCATTTTTTGCAGTGCCTTGGTCATGGCTGAGCGAACCTGCATTTGCATCTCGTCGCCCAGAGCCTGAGCACCTGGAATGAAGGCCTGATTAAACTGATTGATAAATTGATTAACGATATTGTCTTGATTCACTGGGTGGTTCCTCTTTAAGCCCCTGGCAACAGACTGCAGTCTAGCAAATTGCACCAAAATACCCCACGCATTTACTGCAGATGTGACCTGTGACTCCAATCATCTATGGGCTGTTCAGTTTGGTGCGTGACTTCCCTTGAACGCTTTTCTCTATGCACCATATTGGTACGTTTGCCGGTTATTTATTAATAAATTGATCGAAAAGACGGTCGAAAGGTTGTTGGCACGGGATATGCATTGTCCTCTCCGAAGTATCAAAAAACTTAACGTTAAGTAACTGTTAAATTTTATTTAAAATTTTATATCTTGGGAGATATATCGATGAAAGCTTTAAAAACTGCAATTTTCGCTGCAACTATGATGTCTGGTGCCACTGCAATGGCTGCTGAAGTTTCTGGCAACGTAGCAATTGGATCTGATTACTTTTTCCGTGGTATCGATCAAGCCGGTGGCGAAGCGCTGTCTGGTGGATTCGATGTGGGTTTTGAAAATGGCTTCTATGTTGGTACTTGGGCTTCAAGCGTCGATTTCAGTGGCGGTTTAGAACTTGATTACTATGCTGGTTACGGTGGTTCTATCTCTGAAGACGTTAGCTACGACATTGGTTACCTGTACTACGGCTACCCACAGGGTCCAACAACTGAAGAGTTCGAAGAAGTTTACGCCAGTGTTTCAGCAGGTGATGCAACTCTAGGTTTTGCTTACTCAGATGATTACTACGCTTCAACTGGACATTCTACATATGTTTATTTTGATTATGGCGTGGTTCTCAGCGAAGCATTTAGCCTGGGCTTCCATGTCGGCACCATGTCTGCTTCCGATCCTGCCAACGAAGCTGATGACTACTCTGTCTCTTTGAGCACTGAAGCTGCTGGTCTTGGTTTTGATCTGAGCTGGATTGACTCTTCTGAAAAGGGCGGACTGTTTGCCGACAACGAATTTGTATTGACTGTTTCTAAGTCTCTTTAATTTTAAACCTTTTATCTTGCTCATCTAAAGCGGGTGGCTTCGGCCACCCTATGGAGATTCTCAATGAAATTAATAACTGCAATTGTAAAACCTTTCAAGCTTGATGAAGTGAGAGAGGCCCTAGGTGACTTAGGTGTCGCTGGAGTAACAGTAACAGAAGTAAAAGGGTTCGGACGTCAGAAGGGCCACACCGAGCTGTACCGTGGTGCTGAGTACGTTGTCGATTTCCTACCCAAAGTTAAGTTGGAAATTGCACTGGCAGACGAGATGGTTGATAGCGCAGTAGAAGCTATTACCAATGCTGCACAAACCGGCAAAATCGGCGATGGAAAAATCTTTATTTCAACGCTTGAAGAAGTCATTCGAATCCGCACCGGTGAAACCGGCGCTGAAGCTGTATAACAAGAGGCGTTAAAATGAATTCCGATATAATTGAAATCAAATATGCACTGGACACCTTCTATTTCTTGATGTCTGGTGTATTAGTAATGTGGATGGCCGCGGGCTTCTCTATGCTCGAAGCCGGTCTGGTTCGCTCTAAAAACACCACTGAAATCCTTACCAAAAACGTGGCGCTGTTTGCCATCTCTTGCTGCATGTACATGGTAATGGGCTACGCCATTATGTACGGCGGCAGTGCAGGCGGTTTTCTTCCTGACGTTTGGTTTGGCAACATTATTGGTAATGCGACAACTGAAGAAGTTCTGGCTAGTGGTGGTGATACTTACTACTCAGGCGCATCTGACTTTTTCTTCCAGGTTGTATTCGTTGCTACCGCTATGTCGATCGTCTCAGGTGCAGTTGCTGAGCGCATGAAGCTGTGGGCATTCCTTGCCTTTGCTGTTGTGATGACTGGCTTTATCTATCCTATGCAGGGTATGTGGAAGTGGGGCGGCGGTTTCTTAGACGTTGCTGGTTTCCAAGATTTCGCAGGTTCTGGTGTTGTTCACCTCTGTGGTGCTACTGCTGCACTGGCTGGCGTATTGTTGCTTGGCGCTCGTAAAGGCAAGTACTCAGCTGACGGTAAAGTTAACGCGATTCCTGGCGCCAACATGCCTCTCGCGGCTATCGGTATGTTCATCCTGTGGATGGGCTGGTTCGGTTTCAACGGCGGTTCTGAGTTGATGGTGTCGAACATTGCTGAAGCTAACGCAGTATCGGATATCTTCGTTAACACTAATGCTGCTGCCGCTGGTGGCCTGCTGGCTGCTCTGGTTCTGGCGCAATTGCTCTATGGCAAAGCTGATCTGACTATGGCTGTTAACGGTGCTCTGGCTGGTCTGGTTGCTATTACTGCTGAGCCTTTGGCTTGGACTGGCGGAGCTGCAACTCTTGTCGGTGCTATTGGTGGCGTAATCGTCGTTTTCTCTGTGAAGCTGATGGATTCTCTGAAAATCGATGATCCCGTCGGTGCGATCTCTGTACACGGTGTAGTCGGTATCTGGGGTCTGTTAGCAGTTTGTTTCTCTGGCAACGACAGTGCAACGCTTGTCGGTCAGTTGACTGGTATCGCTGTGATCTTCGCCTGGACCTTTGTTACTAGCTTTATCGTTTGGTCGATATTGAAAGCTGTAATGGGTATCCGTATTACTGAAGAGCAAGAGTTTGAAGGCTGTGATATCGCTGACTGCGGTATTGAAGCTTACCCTGAGTTCTCTTCAGGAAAGTAGTTTTAAAGTTTTTCCCCCTTAGTAGTAGTACTACTAGACTACTAGATAGTACCTTTCCGGGGCCTTATGGCCCCGGATTTTTTTTGCCTAAAATTTATCCAATGAGTCTGTTTAACGCAAACAGCTGGTCAATAGCCTTATAATGAACATATTGGCCTATCTGAAGATGCAATTTGTATTTGAAACAGGTATCTTTGCGCAAGAATTACAATTACTCGGAGAACCACATCAATGAAGTTAATTACAGCGATTATCAAGCCATTTAAACTCGACGACGTGCGTGAGGCACTTGCAGATGTAGGTGTGCAGGGTATTACCGTCACAGAGGTGAAAGGCTTTGGTCGGCAGAAAGGGCACACTGAGTTGTATCGTGGCGCCGAATATGTGGTGGATTTTCTACCTAAGATTAAGCTCGAAATCGCCATTGGCCAAGACATGGTCGACAGCGTGGTTGAAGCGATTGCCAAGGCAGCTGCCACTGGCAAGATTGGCGATGGCAAGATTTTTATCTCCACTCTCGATGAAGTGATCCGTATTCGTACCGGTGAAACCGGTGAGCAGGCGGTATAGTCGGCGCTAACTACCCAAGCTAAATGTTTAACTAAGGCTTTCTGCTTCTAGAAAGCCTTAGTTGTTTCAGCCTCCAGCGTTTATATCCTTTGCAGGGAACCTCTGTGGATTATTTAGCTCCAAGAAACGCCTTAAGACTCTTTAATACTTTCTAGGACCCTCTAGACCCTCTAGACCCTCTAGACCCTCTAGACCCTCTAGACCCTCTCCATAACTCAAGGACGGACAAGTGCAAAATTATTTGATCAACGCCAAGCGTAGTATCCTCAGCTCCATAGCCATTTTATTAGTCGGTCTCTGCTCTGCCCAGTGGGCCATGGCAGCGAGTGAAAAAGAAATTCTTGGCAACCTTTCTGCAGTGCGCCCTGATCTTAAATTTGAGTTTGTCGGCGAAGCGGCTCTGCCAGGCTTTTTTGCGGTGCAGGTTGAAGGGGGTCCGCTGCTCTATGTCTCTGCCGATGGTGGTCATTTCTTTGATGGCAACCTCTACCAAATTACCCGCAGCCAATTTGTCGATGTTCGCGAATTGGGGTTGAATGATTCTCGTCGCGACATATTTGCCAAGCGTGGCACTGACGACATGATTATCTTTAAGCCTGCCGGCCAGACTAAAGCGATTATCAATGTTTTCACTGACGTCGACTGCGGCTATTGCCGCAAGCTGCACAATGAAGTACCGCAGCTCAATGCCATGGGTATCGAAGTGCGTTATTTGGCCTTTCCACGCGCCGGATTAGTGTCCGAATCCTACGACAAAATTGCCACCGCCTGGTGTTCAGATACACCGAATGAAACACTCACCGCGATCAAAAATGGCAAACGCATCACCACTTCAGTCTGTGCCGACAATCCGGTCGCTGACCACTATCGTCTCGGAGGGTCTATGGGCGTGACTGGTACTCCAGCGATTATTTTGATGGATGGCACCCTGATCCCCGGCTACAAACCAGCAGCTGAACTTGCTGAGTTTCTCGGTGTGAGTTCAACTAACTGAAGCCAAGCGCCATATAGCCATAAAAAGCACCCGCTTTAGCCGATATCTCCCGCCCCTGCATTGACAGAGGGCGGTCTGCCATTTACTGTTGCTCGCTCTGTTATTCACTCATTTTTAGTTCGGGGACACACCTTGAAATCGGTCAAAGTTGGTATCTGCGGTCTGGGCACAGTTGGTTCAGGCACTCTTAATCTTCTTCAGCACAACGCCCAATTAATTAACCCTCGAGCCAACTGCGAAATCGCCGTTACTCAGGTAGGTGCGCGTCGCGACAATCCAAACTGTGACACCTCGGACCTACAGGTCTCTCGGGATATTTTCGATGTCGCCAAAAACCCCGATATTGATATAGTCGTCGAACTGATTGGCGGCACCACCATCGCCCGTGATCTAGTGATGACAGCCCTAGATAACGGCAAGCATGTAGTCACCGCCAACAAGGCATTGATTGCCGAGCACGGCATGGAGATTTTTGCCCACGCCGAGAAATGTAATCTGATTGTTGCCTATGAAGCCGCAGTGGCCGGTGGTATTCCCATCATTAAAGGCTTGCGCGAAGGTCTAGCTGGCAACCGTATCAACTGGATGGCCGGCATTATTAACGGCACCACCAACTTTATTCTCTCTGAAATGGACAGCAAAGGTCGTAAGTTCTCGGACGTACTGACCGAAGCTCAGGAAAAGGGTTATGCCGAAGCCGATCCCACCTTTGATGTGGAAGGCATAGATGCCGCACACAAGCTGGTGATCATGGCGTCACTGGCATTCGCTATCCCCCTCGACAGCAGCAAGGTGTTCACCGACGGTATTACCAAGCTAGATCCTCAAGACGTGGCCAATGCCCGCGAGATGGGTTATGCGGTCAAGCATCTTGGTATAGCTCGCCAGACCGACAAAGGCGTTGAACTACGTGTTCATCCAACTCTTGTCCCCAAAAACTGCCTGATTGCCGGTGTTGATGACGTGCTTAACGCCGTGATGGTCAATGCCGACGCGGTTGGCACCACTTTATTCTATGGCCCAGGCGCTGGCGCCGCACCCACCGCTTCCTCAGTGGTAGCAGATATTATTGATGTAGCGCGAGTGATGAACAATGATCCACAGACCTGGGTGCCAGCTCTCGGCGTGCCCACCAGTGGGATTGTCGCGCGGGATATTGTCGATATCCAAGAGATTGAAACCAGCTTCTATATGCGCTTCTCAGCTCTAGATCAGGCCGGTGTGTTGTCTACGGTAACTGGTATTATGGCCGGCGCAGGTATCAGCATTGAAGCGATTAGCCAGAAAGAACAGCCCGCCACTGAAGAGTATGTGGACGTGATTATCCTGACCAATGTCACCCATGAAGAATCCTTGGACGCAGCGGTTGAGCAGATTGAACAACTTGAAACAGTACGCGGACAGGTAAGCTTTATCCGCGTCGAACATTTGGACCAGTAAAATGAAATATATCAGCACCAGAGGCGGCGGCGAGCCAAAGAGTTTTGAAGAGGTTGTACTGACCGGTCTAGCGCCAGATGGCGGACTTTATGTACCCCAAGAATTGCCCAAGTTTAGTCGTGAAGAGATCGCCTCATGGGCTGGTCTCTCTTACCAGGATCTGGCGCTAAAGATTATTACGCCCTTTGTGGATAGCGCTATTCCTCATGATGACCTCAAACAGCTGATTGATAAATCCTATTCCACCTTCCGTCACGGTGGTATCGCGCCGCTGATTCAGACCGGTCACAACGAATGGATTATGGAGCTGTTTCACGGCCCGACGCTGGCATTTAAAGATTTTGCTCTGC
>CAJQJT010000037.1 GCA_905478725.1 uncultured Pseudomonadales bacterium | reverse complement strand
GAGTCGATGGTCAGTCCTTACAGTCCGCGGTTCAACTTGTTTCCGAATTACCCCTTCAGCTAATTGATGCGCATAGCTTTATGCTTCTCGAGGGTGGGCCGTTACAGCGTAGGCAGTTTTTGGATTGGGGGGTGTTCCACGTGGAACATACCTATACTGAAGTTTGGAGGCGCTTTCAAAAAACGCTAAAACAGCGCAATCAACTGCTTCGCCATGGTAGAATGGACGAGGATATGTTGAGCACCTGGACAGCTGAGCTTATCCCTCTATGCCAGCAGATCACAGAGTTCAGGCGGGCTTACCTGGCCCAGCTCAGTACGCAGATCCATAGAGCCCTACGCGCGTTTGATGGGCTCGGAGAGGTTAGTTTTGACTACTACTGTGGTTGGGACGATAGCCGATCATTGGAAGAAGTTTATGTTCAGGACCAGGCTCGCGATATTGCCACCAAGACAACCAATCATGGGGCGCACCGAGCTGATATAAGAATAAAGGTAGATGGGCAGCCAGCGGCTGACCATCTGTCGAGAGGGCAGATAAAGCTCCTTGTTTACGCACTCAAGTTAGCTCAGGCAAGTCATTATAGGGAAAAGTCGGGCGAGTCATGCCTCTTCCTATTGGATGACTTACCTGCCGAACTTGATTATCACCATAGAGGGCAGGTGATCGCTTATCTGAATGATCTTGGTTGTCAGTACTTTATTACTGGTGTGGACAAGCAAGATTTTGAGCCATTGTTAGAAAAGATGCCCCACAAGATGTTCCACATGGAACATGGCGCGGCCTCGATTGATGAAACAACAGGAATAGAGAGTTTATGACTGACGAACAGAATTATGATTCTTCGAGTATTAAAGTACTAAAAGGCTTGGACGCGGTACGGAAGCGGCCCGGCATGTACATTGGCGATACCGATGACGGCACCGGCCTCCACCATATGGTGTTTGAGGTGGTTGATAACTCGATCGATGAAGCTTTGGCTGGCCACTGCTCCGAGATCAAGATCGTTATCCACCAAGATGAATCCATTACTGTATCCGACAATGGCCGTGGTATTCCCACTGAGATGCACGAAGAGGGCGTCTCTGCAGCAGAAGTTATTATGACTGTCTTGCACGCTGGCGGTAAGTTTGACGATAATTCCTACAAGGTCTCTGGTGGTCTCCACGGTGTAGGCGTCTCCGTGGTTAATGCGCTATCAGTGGCTCTGCGCCTGACTATTCGTCGCGGCGGTAAGGTCCATGAGCAGCATTACTCTCACGGTGAGCCTCAGGGCCCGCTGACCATTGTCGGCGACACTGAAGAGTCCGGCACAGAGGTGCACTTCGTACCCTCAGTGGATACCTTTACTAATATTAAATTCCATTTTGAGATTCTGGCTAAGCGTTTGCGCGAGCTGTCTTTTCTCAACTCAGGTGTTCGTATTGTCTTAGCGGACGAGCGCAGCGGTAAGGAAGAAGTCTACGCCTACGAGGGCGGCCTGAGAGCCTTTGTTGAGTTTCTCAACACGAATAAAACCACTGTTAATAAGATTATGCATTTCAATACCAGTCGTGAAGACGGCACCAGTGTTGAGGTTGCACTGCAGTGGAATGACGGCTTCCAGGAAAATATTCACTGTTACACCAATAATATTCCTCAGCGGGACGGCGGAACTCACTTAGCCGGATTTCGCTCGGCCCTAACTCGAGGTCTCAATACCTATATTGAGAAAGAGGGTATTAATGGCAAGGCCAAAGTTGCCACCACTGGTGATGACGCCCGTGAGGGACTAACGGCGATTGTTTCAGTGAAAGTGCCGGATCCAAAGTTCTCTTCACAAACTAAAGACAAGCTGGTCAGTTCCGAGGTGAAAACCGCTGTTGAGCAGGAGATGGGTGAGAAATTTACCGAGTTCTTGCTTGAGTTCCCCCAAGACGCCCGCGCTGTTGTAAACAAAATGATCGACGCGGCTCGCGCCCGAGAAGCCGCTCGCAAAGCCCGCGAGATGACCCGCAGAAAGGGTGCTCTGGATATTGCTGGCCTGCCAGGAAAGCTTGCCGACTGTCAGGAAAAAGATCCCGCCCTGTCTGAACTCTACCTAGTGGAGGGAGACTCTGCAGGGGGTTCTGCTAAACAGGGCCGAGATCGTCGCACTCAGGCTATTCTGCCGCTCAAAGGTAAGATTCTCAACGTTGAGAAAGCCCGCTTCGACAAGATGCTTTCCAGCGCCGAGGTCGGCACACTGATCACTGCTTTAGGCTGTGGTATTGGTACCGAAGAGTTTAATGTGGCCAAGCTGCGCTACCACACCGTGGTTATCATGACCGATGCGGACGTGGATGGATCGCACATCCGTACATTACTGTTAACCTTCTTCTTCCGCCAGATGCGCGAGCTGGTTGAGCAGGGCCATATTTTTATCGCCCAGCCACCACTGTATAAAGTGAATCGTGGCAAAAGCGAAAAGTACGTAAAAGACGACGATGCGCTGCTTGAGTATTTGACTTCTAAGGCCCTCGAGAACGCTGCGTTGTATGTCAACGCTACAGCCCCCGGTATCAAGGGAGTTGCTCTTGAAGATCTAGTGAGCAAGTATCGCCACGTTATAGGTCTAATTGATCGCATGTCGTTGGTTTACCCTAAAGAAATTCTCCATGCACTTGTCTATACGAAGAAGTTTTCACCAGAACTTCTGCAAAGTCCAAGCGATCTTGCCGTTTGGTGTGCCGATCTCCAGGAAAAGCTCGAAATTTCTGATAGTGGAACTCATCGTTATAAGGTTTTGGTAGACGAAGACAAAGAGCATAATATCTTCCAGCCTAAAGTTG
>CAJQJT010000036.1 GCA_905478725.1 uncultured Pseudomonadales bacterium | reverse complement strand
TCAATGCCATTGAAAATGGTGTAGAAGGTTTGCAGTCGCCGATTATTAAATTCCTCGGCGATGAAGTAACCATGAATATTATGCAGCGCCTAGATGCCAAGAATGGCGATATCGTCTTCTTTGGTGCCGACAAGTTCTCGGTTGTCTCCGAGGCACTGGGTGCGCTGCGCTGTAAAGTAGGTGCGGATCTTGATCTCTATACCTGTGCCTGGGCACCGATGTGGGTGATTGAATTCCCAATGTTTGAAACCACTGATTCTGGTGCACTAACGCCATTGCATCACCCCTTTACCGCGCCTTCGTGCAGCGAAGAAGAGCTCAAGGCCAACCCGGGTGAAGCTCTGTCTCGTGCTTATGATATGGTTCTCAACGGTTGTGAGTTGGGTGGTGGCTCGATT
The DNA here is from genome assembly GCA_905478725.1 of uncultured Pseudomonadales bacterium. Classification (GTDB taxonomy): domain Bacteria; phylum Pseudomonadota; class Gammaproteobacteria; order Pseudomonadales; family Porticoccaceae; genus HTCC2207. The sequence goes on along the minus strand of CAJQJT010000036.1, from coordinate 3,255 downwards.
CGTATCCACGATCAGAAAATGCAGCAGACGGTCTTTGAAGTACTGGGTATCAATGCAGAAGAGCAGCGTGAGAAGTTTGGCTTCCTGCTGGACGCACTGAAGCATGGTGCTCCCCCGCACGGTGGCCTGGCCTTTGGCCTCGACCGCTTAATGATGTTGATGACCGGCGCCGACTCTATTCGCGATGTCATAGCCTTCCCTAAAACTCAGTCAGCCGCCTGTCTGCTCACTGATGCGCCGGGAGTCGTAGACAATAATCAGCTGCGGGATCTGAGTATTAAGTTGCGTACTAAAGAGCCGGCAGCGTAATACCAGAGACTGGCCAGACTGAGGCTTTTGTCTCGCTATTGACTTGTAATGCCAGCCTGTACGATATTAGGGGCTGGCAGAAAAGTATTTTTAGAGAAAATACTTGGAAGATTAAGACGGTGCGAAGCTATTTAAGAAGATATGTATTAGGCATGCCTTAGATATATCGGATAGTAGTTTTTCACTAACGCAGAAATTCCGAACTATGTGCTGGTGCAATTGGCTTAGTAGGTAAATCGGGTTTAACGAAGTGGTAGGATTGAAAAATACTATAAACTCAAGCGAGTAATCAGAAGAGGAAATAGCGATGAAAGTTGTCAAAAAAACAAAAGAATATACAGTTTATCAAAAGGGCTCTGGTCGTTTTGCAGTTAAGAACAGCGAGCACAATTGGGTGAATGGCGACGACAAAGTTGCTATTTTGCAGGCGGAAGGGCTGGTAAAAAAAGTCGCCCCGGCTCCAGCACCTGTTGTTGAAGAAGTCGTAGAAGCTGCTCCTGAAGTAGTGGAAGCGCCCGCGGCGCAAGAAGAGCCCGCGGCGCAAGAAGAGCCAGTGGCCGAAGAGCCAGTAGCAGAAGAGCCCGTAGCAGAAGAAGCTCCAGCTGAGAAAAAGGCCCCGGCCAAAAAAGCAACGCCTAAAGCCAAGGCGGCACCCAAGGCTAAAGCTGCTCCAAAAGCTAAAGCGGCACCGAAAGCCAAGGCGGCTCCTAAAGCTAAAGCGGCACCAAAAGCCAAAGCAGACGATTAAAAGTCGCAGCTATAAATCAGGCCCTTTGGTGTTGCACCAAGGGGCTTTTTTTTAGCCCAAAATTTGTTTTTTTTATGCGCTTAAATTTTATTCTGTGATTGTTCTGCATCAGTCAATCATTATTCATCACTCAGATGTTAGTCTCGCCGTGCCAGTGCACTAGAAATCTTCCCCGTCCTTCACTACTTTTATAGCATCACCACTAAAAAGGTAGTGTTATGAAAAGCAGATGGATTTGGATCGCAGCGTTGAGTTTGTTGGCCGCTCTTATTTACTTTCTTTCGCGACCAAAATTACCAGAGGTATATCTGGTCGAACTCTCTCTGGGGTTGGTGGAGAACAGTGTCTCTAATACCAGAGCAGGAACTGTAGAAGCTTGCCAGCGCTCAAAACTGTCGTTGCCCATCGGTGGTCAGATCGCAGAGCTCTATGTGGATGAAGGTGAGGAGGTCAGCGAAGGGCAGTTGTTAATGTCACTGTGGAACGATGATCGCAGAGCCCAGGTGGAGCAGGCCAAGGCAACAGCCACCTCAGTGGTTAAAGAGCAGCAGAGCATCTGCATCGGCACCGCCTCTGACCTCCACGAGTCTGAGCGTTTAACGGCATTATTAGAGAAAAAGTTGGTTTCCTCGGAGCGCGCCGATCTTGCCTTAGCTAAATCCAATTCCAGTGCCGCTGCCTGTGAGGCTGCCAAGGCCAGAGTCGGGCAGGCCGAAGCCAGTGTCAAACTGGCCGAGGCGGTGTTAGCTCAGACCTATCTTCACGCTCCCTTTGCCGGGCGAGTTGCCGAAGTCACCGGCGAGCTGGGGGAGTTTTCCACCCCTTCGCCACCTGGAGTTCAGACGCCTCCGGCCATTGACTTGCTTACCGACGGCTGCCATTACATCAGCGCACCCATAGATGAAGTGGATGCCTCACAGATCGCTGTGGGCATGCCAGTTCGAGTCACCATGGATGCCTTTCGCGAGCGTAACTTTCCCGCAGTGGTCAGACGCATTTCTACGTATGTATTAGATTTGGAAAAGCAGGCGCGCACGGTTGAGGTGGAAGCCGAACTCGATAGTGATGAGCAGATGCCACTTTTATTGGCCGGTTATAGCGCCGATATGGAAATTGTTCTGGACGCTAAAAACTCAGCATTGAGAGTCCCGACAGAACTGTTGGTAGATGAGAGATTTGTGCTGATGGTGAATCAAGATCATCTCGTTGAGCGCCGGGAGTTGGTATTGGGGCTATCTAACTGGCACTTCAGTGAAGTGATCAGCGGCGCTTTAGAAGGCGATCAGATTATCGGCAATATAGGCACTCAGGCGGTAGTTGATGGCGCTGAGGTTCGGGTTGTCGACGCGCCATGATCAAACTAGAAAAGATTAATAAGACCTATCAGGTGGGTGATTCACCGCTGCGAGCACTGGCTGATGTGAGCCTCAACATAGAGCCCGGTGAGTATCTCAGTATTATGGGTCCATCGGGTTCGGGCAAGTCGACATTATTGAATATGATTGGCCTGCTTGACCGTCCGGATTCTGGACGCTATTGGTTTGACCAGATTGCCACAGAAGAACTTAATGAAGAGCGCCGCGCCCATCTGCGAGGTGAAAATATCGGTTTTATTTTTCAATCCTTTCACCTGATTAATCGGCTCACCGCCTTTGAAAATATTGAACTGCCGATGATGCTTGCGGGGCTGCCATTAAAGCAGCGGCGTATTGCAGTGGCGGATGTGTTGGCCATGGTGGGCCTCTCTGACCGCGCCTCCCACAAACCCAACCAGCTATCCGGAGGCCAGTTGCAGCGTGTGGCTATAGCTCGGGCCATCGTTATGCGGCCAAGGTTGCTGTTAGCGGATGAGCCCACCGGCAATCTCGACTCACGTTCGGGCGCTGAGGTAATTGATGTGCTGGAAAAACTTAATCAAGACGGCATCACCTTGATCACAGTGACCCATGATCAGAAGCTTGGTGACCGAGCCAGACGTCATATTCGCATGGTTGATGGAATGATCGACAGGGATCAGGGCGGCTTTTCGGTCACGCCTGAAAATAGCGACATGCCCGAAAACAGCCCTGAGCCCGAAAACAGCCCTGAGCCAAAAAACAGCCCTGAGCCAAAAAACAGCCCTGAGCCAAAAAACAGCCATGAGCCCGAAAACAGCCATGAGCCCGAAAACAGCCCTGAGCCGATAAAGAGCCCTGAGC
>CAJQJT010000035.1 GCA_905478725.1 uncultured Pseudomonadales bacterium | reverse complement strand
AGTTATGGCAAGGGCTACGGGTACATCCATCACCAGATGACCCATTTTCAAACTGCGCCAGGCGCTGGTAAAAAATGGCTGGGCCGAATAGAACACTACCGGGGTTACAAACAGCACACTGATGAGCCGCAGCAGAGCTTGCCACTCCGCCTGCATCCCCTGAAATGATCCGGCATAGAGCGCAATGGCCACCATGCCCGTCTGCATCATGGCCAGTCCGGCGACCCCAAGTCGCAGCAACAGTTGACGGGATTCGTCGGTTGTTGCGGAGAGGTTGCTGTTGTGGGTTATGGGGCTGGGCTCATAGCCAATCTGTTTAATGGCGCGAAGAATTTCGCTGAGACTAATGCTCTCTGCCATCCAGGTAATTTCACCTCGACGAGTAGTGCCGTTGATGGCGACACGATCTATGCCGGGTAATTTGCCGAGATGCTGTTCGATCAGCCAGGTGCAGGCGGCGCAGGTGATATTGCCTATATAGAGTCTAATACTCTGCAGCCCCTGGTCTGTGGGACTAATATAGTCAGACTGGATTTCTTTTAGGTCCCAATCTGCATAGGGATTTTCTTCAGCGTCGAGGCCGCTATTGTCTACTCCCTGAGCACTGGGTGCTGAGCGAAATGTATAAAAGCTTTGCAGGCCATTTTCAAAAATGGTCCCGGCAACTGCAGCACAGCCCGGGCAGCACATGGCGCGACGGATACCCTCTATATTCAGACTGAAATCACTATTCAGTGGCACATCAAGGCCGCAGTGATAGCAGAACTGATTAACAGAGGCGCTTGTAGTCATTTTGAGTTAAGAGCCTTTAATTCGCTCAGGGCTGTTAATTCGCTAAGGGCTCTTGATTCGCTCAGGGCTTTTGATTGGCTCAGGGCTGTTAATTGGCTCATGGCTGTTCCACCCCCATCCTGAAAATCAATTACCCCATTTAAGCGCCAACTTTTATCCGTCGGCTGCAGGCGCAAATAATAACGATGCTGATATTGTCGAGTAAGTTGTGCGCTGTATCGCCCCGCCGTAAGTTGCTTTAGAGCCAAACTTTGATCCAATGACTGACTGCCGGGGTGCAGTAGCAACAGAGTTAACTCCTCGGGATAACTCTCTAGACCTGACAGACTGACCTCTAGCTGCGCATTATCCCTGTCGTTTAATGGCCTAAAAACAATCTCTGCAGAGAGATTTAACTGGGCAGCTCGGCGGTCTTGATCCAGAGACTGATTAATCGCCAGGCCCTCTTTGTAGTACTGATCATCGACCATGCTGTGAGGATATTTGAGGGCTATATAGAGCATATTGAAACCCGCGATAACCACGCAGAGCGGTAGCGCAATCAAGAACCATGGCCAAAATTGGCGATACCAGGCAGACTGCTTCTGCAGGCTATTATCAGTTGTCCGATGATCCATGGGCTGCCTCAATTTGAGTTTTTAAGTGGCGCGATAAAGCGACTTTTTTCGCTGTTTTGCAGCGCCGCATCGGTAGTTGCGGTGACAATAAACTCCACCTCTGCATTGGCCTTTTCGATCTGATCTAGGGGCAGCAACAGACGCACTAACATTTCCACCACCTCCCCTTCAGCGACGCCGACCTCAGATTGACCGCGATAAACCAACCCCTGATCACTAGTGACACTGATCCTGTAGTGATGGTCGCGCTGATCCATATTGTTTATTTTTAGCTTATAGCTATTCTCCACAAAGCCCTCTTCGGTCACTCTATAGAGCATATTACGATCGCGAACTACATCGATCTCGAGGGCTACGCGAGAACTGATTTCGTAGACAAAGACCGTGCACATCAAAACCAGCACGGCAAAATAGGCCAATAAGCGCGGCCGCAACAACCGAAATTGAGTACCTTTCTCCAGTACATTTTCAGTGGTAAAACTAATCAGTCCAGTGGGGTAGTGCATTTTTTCCATCACCGTATTGCAGGCATCAATACAGAGGCCACAGCTAATACATTCATATTGCAGGCCATCGCGGATATCGATACCGGTGGGACAGACCTGAACACAAAGAGTGCAATCGACACAGTCGCCCAATCCCAGCTCTGCTGGATCCTGCTGTATTTTGCGCGAGCCGCGGGACTCTCCCCTGGCTTTATCGTAGGACACAATCAAGGTGTCTGAATCAAACATCACCGATTGAAAGCGCGCATAGGGGCAAACGTAGAGACAGATCTGCTCGCGCATCAGTCCGGCATTAGCCCAGGTAAGGGCAGTAAAAAGCAGCATCCAAAAAAGCGCTGCGCCACTAATACTCAGCTGAAATAGATCCGGTACTAAATCGCGGACAGGATTGAAGTAGCCGACAAAGGTCAGTCCCGTAGCTAGAGAAATAAGCAGCCAGCAGAGTTGCACTGCACTCTTGCGAGCGAGCTTATTGAGAGTCCAGGGCTGGGCGTCCAACTTGATGCGCTTGTTGCGATCGCCCTCAAACCACTCTTCGACGGCGATAAAAATACTGGTCCAGACGGTTTGCGGGCAGGAAAACCCACACCAGACTCGGCCGGCAAGATTGGTAATGGTAAAAAGCCCAAAGGCGGAAATAATCAGCAGCGCAGCCAGAAAAGGCAGGTCTTGGGGCCAGAGGGTTAGCCAAAAAATATGGAATTTACGCTCTGCTAAGTCGAACCAAACCGCTTGGCGGCCATTGATATGCAACCAGGGAATCAAAAAGTAGCTGGCGAGCATTGGAATCCAGGTCCAACGTCTTAGGCTGCGGTAGAAACCCTCGAGACTGCGGGTGTAAATTTTGTCTGCGGTTTGGTAGAGGTTGAGTACATGGATCGCTTCATTGGCTGGCGCCGTCTGCGACTTCGCAACCTCAATGCCTGATTGCGAAGACGGAGACGTTTTATCCATAGGGCTAACTCTTTTTGGCTGTTAATTGGCTCAGGGCTGTTTATCCGCTCAGGGCTGTTAATTCGCTCAGGGCTGTTTATCTGCTCAGGGCTGTTTATTGGCTCAGGGCTGTTAGTTGGCTCAGGGCTGTTGGTTAGTCTGAGACAAACTGTAAACATAGGCGCTAATAAGGTGGATTTTCTCCGGGCGCAGTTTGTCGCCGTGACTGGGCATAGTGCCATTGCGACCATTTCGAATACTGTGGCGAATATTTTCCAGCAGGCTGGTATCAGCCTGATTGTAGAGCCAAACATTATCTTTCAAGCTGGGAGCACCCAGGGCCTGCATGCCGCCGCCATCGGGACCATGGCAGCTGACACAAAATATTTGATACTGGCTAGCACCGCGAGCCGCGCGTTGCATGTCGAAGGGCGAGCCGCTGAGACTCATCACAAAGTCCGCAACATCCTCCACTCCCCGATCGCCCAGGGCCGGACCCCAAGCTGGCATAGTTCCCTGCCGGCCCTGAGTGATGGAATGAATAATGGCTTCAGCAGAGCCACCATAGAGCCAGTCATTGTCTCTTAGATCGGGAAATCCATTGGCGCCGACTCCGCCAATACCATGGCACAGGGAGCAATTATTATTAAACAGACGACGACCCATTCGCAGTGCTGAGGGGTCGGCGGCCAGATCATCAATCTCGGTGGCGCCATAGACAAGGTACTGCTCGTCGAGCACGCGGTTGGCGCTATCGACCCGCTCCTGCAATTGATTCTCCTGGGTCCAACCGAGCACACCTTTATAGTTTCCGAGGCCGGGATAGAGCACAAGATAGACTAGAGAAAACACTGCGCTGGCGATAAACATCCAGAACCACCAGGCCGGCAGTGGGTTGTCATATTCTTCAATGCCATCATAGACGTGCCCGGTTTTAGGGATTTCACCCTCGGCCAAATCGCCTTTTACTTCGGTTTTGCGGTTGGCCATTAACAGCCAGACACTGCCCAAAATAACAATGAAGGTTATTACACTGATCCAGATACTCCAAAAATCACTCATGGTTTTGTCTTCCCTGATCCTCTTGCTCGGCCTTTGATTTTTCTGTGTCGCCCTCAGGCGCAGGATTAATGTCTAAATCATCACCGATAAACGGCAGCTGCGCGGCGTCGTCAAAGCCCTGCTTATTTTTTGAACTCCAAGCCCAGACACAGACCCCAATAAAAGCGACCATGGCCAAGACTGTGCCTATTCCCTGCAAGATTCCTATATTCATAAATCCTCAGCGCTTCTGCTGGATCAATGTGCCCAGCTGTTGCAGATAAACAATCAATGCATCCATTTCACTGCTGCCGGCAACCTCGGCCTCAGCCTCGTCAATATCCTTATCCGTATAAGGAACGCCGACACTGCGTAGGGCGCGCATTTTGGCGCCGGTCTTGGAGCCATCTACGAGGTTGTCGAACAGCCAAGGAAAGGCAGGCATATTGGATACGGGTACCACGTCTCGGGGATTATTCAGATGTACTCGATGCCAGTCGTCGCTATAACGCTGGCCGACTCGAGCCAAGTCCGGTCCGGTGCGCTTCGAACCCCAGAGAAACGGGTGTTCATAAACCTGCTCGCCGGCAACACTGTAGTGACCATAGCGTTCGGTCTCGGCACGAAATGGCCGGATCATTTGCGTGTGGCACACATGACAGCCCTCACGAATATAGATATCGCGACCCTCTAGGGCAACAGCCGGCAGCGGCATCAAACCCTCGATCGGTTCGTTGGTGTCAGTGGAAAAAAACAGCGGGACTATTTGTGCCAGACCACCAAAGCTGATCGCCACAATAATCAGCACAATCATCAAACCGATATTTTTTTCAATAATCCCATGCCTACTAGACATTGACTGACCCTCCCTTGGCATTGGACTCTGGCGCCTGCGACTCACCCCCCAACGATTCACCACCAGACTGCGCAGAATCCCCCACAAGCGCCTGCGGCGTCTTGTAATAAATGGTCCTCCAAACGTTATAGGCCATCAGTAACATGCCGCTAAAGAAGATCGCACCGCCAATAAAGCGAACAAAGTAACCGGGATAACTGGCCTCAACTGACTCGGCAAAACTGTAGGTCAAACTGCCGTCACTGTTAAAGGCGCGCCACATCAAACCCTGAGCAATACCGTTGACCCACATCGAGGCGATATACAACACAGTGCCAATGGTCGACATCCAAAAATGCACATTGATCAAATTTTCGCTGTACATTTTTTTCTTGCCGTAAAGCCGTGGGAACAAATGATAGAGGCAACCAATGGAGATCATCGCCACCCAACCCAGAGCACCAGAGTGCACATGGCCAATGGTCCAGTCGGTATTGTGAGACAGGGCATTAACCGTCTTGATCGCCATCATCGGCCCCTCGAAGGTGGACATGCCATAAAAAGACAGCGACACCACCAGGAACCTTAGAGTCGGATCGGTACGCAACTTATGCCAGGCACCGGAGAGGGTCATCATGCCATTGATCATGCCGCCCCATGAGGGCGCCAAGAGCAAGATAGACATCACCATACCCAAACTCTGAGCCCAATCTGGGAGAGTCGAATAGTGAAGATGATGGGGGCCGGCCCAGATGTAGATGGCTATCAGTGCCCAGAAATGGACGATTGAAAGTCGGTAAGAATACACTGGCCGCTCTGCCTGCTTGGGCACAAAGTAATACATCATGCCAAGGAAGCCAGCGGTCAAAAAGAAGCCCACGGCATTGTGTCCGTACCACCACTGGACCATGGCATCGATGGTGCCGGGGAAGATCGAATAGGATTTAAACCAACTGACGGGTACCGCCAAACTATTGATTATATGAAGCACAGCCACAGCAATAATAAAGGCACCAAAGAACCAGTTAGCGACATAGATATGCTTTACCCGGCGCTTAACTATGGTGCCGAAGAAGACTATTGCGTAACAGACCCAGACCAGAGTAATCAAAATATCAATCGGCCACTCAAGCTCGGCATATTCTTTTGAAGAGGTCAGGCCCAGAGGCAAAGTAATCGCCGCCGCCACAATGACCAGCTGCCAACCCCAGAAATGAAAGGCCGCAAGACGATCCGAGATCAGTGCCGCCTGGGAGGTTCGCTGCACCACGTAATAACTTGAGGCAAACAGTGCGCAGCCGCCAAAGGCAAAGATAACCGCATTGGTATGCAGAGGTCGCAGGCGACCAAAGTGAAACCAGGGACCAAAGTTAAGGTCTGGCCAGACCAACTGCGCTGCTATAACAACACCAACTAACATGCCGACAATGCCCCAGACCACGGTCATAATGGCGAATTGTTTAACGACTTTGTTGTTGTATTGAGGCAGAACACCGGAGGAGTTTTGATTGCTCATACTGCTTCCCTGAGGCTTAAGGTGATTTGATGATGGATCGGCGCTGTAAGTGCGAGCCAGCCATTTGAGAGCCGCTCATGCAACTACGCTAAAAGCATAGACAGTTTTCGTGACCTGCGTCGGGGCAAAGACCTTTCAAATTAAGGGGTCTTTAATCGATTTGATCTGGATCAAATGCAAAAAATCTCTGCCACCGGAATAGGCGACAGAGATTTTAAGGATGGTGCTATAACAGCTCTATTTAACAGCTCTATTTAACAGTTCTAATCAAGAGCCGTTAAAAAGTCACTTCGACATTAGAGAATGTCACGACCTTTATTGGCAGCAATGCGCAAACGCAGCGCATTAAGCTTAATAAAGCCTTCAGCGTCGGCCTGATTATAGGCACCACCGTCATCATCAAAAGTAGCGATATTGGCATCGAACAGGCTGTCATCAGACTTACGACCCACAACACTCACACTACCTTTATACAGCTTAATGCGCACTTCACCATTAACCACATCCTGAGTCTGGTCAATCGCAGCCTGCAGCATCAAACGCTCTGGTGCCCACCAGTAACCG
>CAJQJT010000034.1 GCA_905478725.1 uncultured Pseudomonadales bacterium | reverse complement strand
AGTAGGCTGGCCGGCTTCGATACGGGGGTAACAGAAGGTGCATTTTTCAGACTTGCCCGACTGATGGTTGTAGTAGATTTTTTTGTAGGGGCAGCCAGAAACACACATGCGCCAGCCGCGACATTTATCCTGATCGATCAGCACAATGCCGTCTTCTTCGCGCTTGTAGATAGCGCCAGAGGGACAGCTGGCAACACAGCTTGGATTGACACAGTGTTCGCAGAGTCGTGGCAGATACATCATAAAGGTCTGCTCAAACTCGCCGTAAATTTCCTTTTGTGCCACCTCGTCAAAGTTGCTGTCGGCGCTGCGCTTTTCAAATTCGCTGCCGAGAATCTCTTCCCAGTTAGGACCGGATTCAATCTTCTCCATGCGCTTGCCGGTAATCAGGGAGTGAGGGCGCGCAACCGGTTGGTGCTTACTCTCTGGGGCGCTGTGCAGATGTTCATAGTCAAAATCAAAGGGCTCGTAATAGTCATCGATCTCGGGCAGATCCGGATTGGCAAATAGGTTACTGAGAATCTTTAGCTTGCCGCCCTGGGCCAATTCCAGCTTGCCATTTTTGCGCACCCAACCGCCCTTCCATTTTTTCTGATTTTCCCAGTCGTTGGGAAAGCCGACGCCGGGCTTGGTTTCAACATTGTTAAACCAGGCGTATTCGACACCATCGCGACTGGTCCAAACATTTTTACAGGTGATCGAGCAGGTGTGACAGCCGATGCATTTATCCAGGTTTAGAACCATGCCAATCTGTGCGCGTATTTTCATTGTGTAACTCCCTTTTCGATTGGCTTGTTTGAACTAGAGGATTCTGAAGGTTCATCGAGCCAATCCACCTCATTCATCTTGCGCAAAATAACGAACTCATCGCGGTTGCAGCCGACGGTGCCGTAGTAGTTAAAACCATAGGACTGCTGAGCATAGCCACCGATCATATGGGTGGGTTTCATCACGGTTCGAGTGACTGAGTTGTGAATGCCACCGCGGGTTTTAGTGGTTTCGGAACCGGGCACATTCACCACCCGTTCCTGGGCGTGATACATCATGCTCATGCCCACCGGCACACGCTGGGAGACCACCGCACGGGCGGCCACTGCACCATTAACGTTAAAGGCTTCAATCCAATCGTTGTCGACAATCCCAGCTTTGGTAGCATCGATTTCACTGATCCAGATAATCGGCCCGCCGCGAGACAGGGTCAGCATCAGTAGGTTGTCTGAGTAGGTGGAATGAATACCCCATTTTTGATGCGGGGTAATCCAGTTGAGAATCAGCTCGGTGTTGCCGTTGGGCTTTTTACCCAACAGCGGCGCGATGGTTTTCATATTAATCGGCGGCTTGTACAGACACTGAGTTTCACCAAAATCACGCATCCACTCGTGGTCCTGATAGAACTGTTGACGGCCGGTGAGCGTACGCCAGGGAATCATCTCGTGAACATTGGTGTAACCGGCGTTATAGGAGACATGTTCATCTTCCAAACCAGACCAGGTTGGCGAGCTGATAATCTTGCGCGGCTGAGCCAGCAGATCTCGGAAGCGAATCTTTTCGTCCTGCTTGGGCAGTGCCAAATGGGTGTGATCGCGGCCGGTAAATTCACCCAGCGCTTTCCAGGCTTTAACCGCCACTTGACCATTGGTCTCCGGTGCCAAACTCAGTATCACCTCAGAGGCATCAATGGCGGTTTCAATTTTGGCCCGGCCTTTGTGTATACCCTCTTCCCGATGGACTTTATTCAGCTGCCCTAAAAAGGCCACTTCCTCATCGGTGTTCCAGTTAATGCCCTTACCACCGTTACCGAGCTTTTCCAGCATGGGACCCAGAGAAGTAAAGCGCTTGTAAGTGTTGGGATAGTCCCGCTCCACGACCACCATATTGGGCGCGGTCTTGCCAGGAATAAGCTCGCACTCGCCCTTCCACCAGGCTTTTACGCCATCGGGCTGGGCCAGTTCAGCTGGCGTGTCATGTTGCAGAGGAACCGTGACCAGATCTTTCTCGACACCCAGATGACCCACGGTTAATTCACTAAAGCGCTTGGCGATGGCTTTAAAAATATCCCAGTCGGATCTGGATTCCCAAACTGGGTCCACGGCCTTGGACAGCGGATGAATAAACGGATGCATATCCGACGTATTCATATCGTCTTTTTCATACCAGGTAGCGGTGGGCAGCACTATGTCGGAGTAGAGACAGGTGGTGGACATGCGAAAATCCAATGTCACCAGCAGATCAATTTTGCCCTCTGGTGCCTCGTCGTGCCACACCACATCTTCGGGTTTGGTATCGCCGGACTCGCCTAGATCTTTGTTCATTAAACCGTGCTTAGTGCCCAACAGATGACGCAACATATACTCGTGACCCTTGCCGGAAGAGCCGAGCAAATTAGAGCGCCAAATAAACATATTGCGAGGGAAGTTCTTTGGATCGTCCGGATCTTCACAGGCAAATTTAAGCTCGCCGCTTTTTAGTTGCGCGACTAAATAGTCTTTCGGGTCCACACCAGCAGCTTCCGCCTTTTTCACCAATTCCAGAGGGTTGGTGTTCAGTTGGGGCGCTGAAGGCAACCAGCCCATACGCTCGGCGCGGGTGTTGTAATCCAGAATCGAGGCACCCCATTTTTTCTTGTCAGCCAGGGGTGAAACCACCTCGGTCATGGTCAGTTTTTCATAGCGCCACTGATCCGAATGATTGTAGAAAAACGAGGTGCCGTTCATCTGACGCGGTGGCCGCTGCCAGTCGAGACCAAAGGCCAGAGGTAACCAACCGCACTGGGGACGCAGTTTTTCCTGCCCCACATAGTGAGCCCAACCACCACCGGACTGACCTATACAGCCACACATCATCAGCAGATTAATCACCCCGCGATAATTCATGTCCATGTTGTACCAGTGGTTCATGGCGGCACCGATAATAATCATGCTGCGACCACGGGTCTTATTGGCGTTGTCGGCAAACTCATGGGCAATCTTGATTACCTGAGCCCGAGGTACACCGGTAATTTGCTCCTGCCAGGCTGGGGTGTAAGGCATGTCTTCATCGAAAC
>CAJQJT010000033.1 GCA_905478725.1 uncultured Pseudomonadales bacterium | reverse complement strand
GCACCCGTTGAAAAGTCACTGCCAGCCCCCACCTAAAATACTAAGTAAGATTAAAAACCATTCAGAGGTAGGCCATGCGAATAGAAAAGCTGACTAATCAACTACAGAGTGCATTGGCAGATGCGCTATCCATTGCCGTAGGCAACGACCACTCCGCCATAGAACCATTGCACCTACTACTGGCACTGCTCAATCAGCAGAGCGGCAGTGTTCGACCAATCCTTAATCGTGCTGGGTTTGATGTGGTTGGCTTACAGGCTGATCTCAACAGCCAACTCGACAAGCTCGCTAAAATTAGCTCCCCCACAGGCGAAGCCAATCTCTCCCAAGATCTCAGTCGCCTATTAAATATGGCCGACCGCAGTGCTCAGCAAAAAGGTGATCAATTTGTCTCCAGCGAAATATTGCTGCTAGCCGCTCTTGAAGATAAAAATTTACTCGGTAAAAGCCTGGCTAAATTTGGTGATGTGAATAAAGCCAAAAGCGCCATTGAATCAGTACGCGGTGGCGAGCAGGTCAATGATGCGGACGCCGAGAGCCAGCGAGAAGCCCTAGACAAATACACCATCGACCTCACCGAGCAGGCTGAATCCGGAAAATTAGATCCAGTGATTGGCCGCGACGATGAAATCCGCCGCACCATTCAAGTTTTGCAGCGTCGAACCAAAAACAACCCCGTCTTAATCGGTGAACCCGGTGTGGGTAAAACCGCCATAGTCGAAGGCTTAGCCCAGCGTATTATCAATGGCGAAGTGCCAGAGGGCTTAAAAAATAAACGCGTCTTAACCCTAGATCTTGGCGCACTCTTAGCCGGAGCCAAATTTCGCGGTGATTTTGAAGAGCGCTTAAAAGCTGTGCTCAAAGATCTCTCTAAGCAGGAAGGGCAGATCATCCTGTTTATCGACGAGATTCACACCATGGTCGGTGCCGGTAAAGCCGAGGGCGCTATGGACGCCGGTAATATGCTCAAGCCCGCATTGGCTCGCGGTGAGCTGCACTGTGTCGGTGCCACCACTCTCGACGAATACCGCAAATTTATCGAAAAGGACGCCGCCCTTGAGCGTCGCTTCCAAAAAGTCTTGGTGGAAGAGCCGAGTGAAGAGGACACCGTCGCCATTTTACGTGGCCTTAAAGAACGCTACGAAGTGCACCACGGCGTCGAGATCACCGACAGCGCCATAGTCGCCGCCGCCAAACTGTCTCAACGCTATATTACTGACCGCCAATTGCCGGACAAAGCCATCGACCTGATCGATGAAGCGGGCAGTCGCATTCGCATGGAAATTGATTCCAAACCAGAAGAGATGGATCGCCTTGAACGACGTTTAATCCAATTAAAAATCGAGCGCGAAGCGGTCAAAAAAGACAAAGACGAAGCCTCCCGCAAACGCCAGCAGAAACTTGAAGATGGTATTGCTGAATTGGGTGCCGAATACGCGGATCTCGAAGAAATCTGGAAAGCCGAAAAAGCCTCGATGCAGGGTTCGACCCATATTAAAGCCGAACTTGAGCAAGCCAAGGTCAACCTTGAAGCGGCCCATAGATCAGGCAACCTCGAAAAAATGGCGCAGATTCAATACAGTATTATCCCCGACCTAGAAAAACAATTGGCCGCCGCCAATAGTGAAGTTCAGGTTGAAAAGCGCCTGCTGAGAAACAAAGTTACCGAAGAAGAGGTGGCCGAAGTGGTCGCCAAATGGACCGGCATCCCAGTGTCGAAGATGCTCGAAGGCGAGCGCGATAAACTGCTGCGTATGGAAGATTCCCTGCACCAGCGAGTGATGGGTCAGAGTGAAGCTGTAGTCGCCGTCTCCAACGCGGTGCGTCGCTCTCGTGCGGGGCTTTCAGACCCCAATCGCCCCAATGGATCCTTCCTGTTTTTAGGCCCCACAGGTGTAGGTAAAACTGAACTCTGTAAATCTCTCGCTGAATTCTTGTTTGATAGCGAAGAGGCCATGGTGCGCATCGACATGTCTGAGTTCATGGAAAAACATTCCGTGGCCAAACTGATTGGCGCGCCTCCAGGATATGTGGGCTACGAAGAGGGCGGCTATCTCACCGAAGCCGTGCGCCGTCGCCCCTATTCGGTATTGCTGCTCGACGAAATCGAAAAAGCCCATCCCGATGTATTCAATATTTTATTGCAGGTGTTAGATGATGGCCGCTTAACCGACGGTCAGGGCCGCACTGTCGACTTTAAAAACACCGTGATTGTGATGACCTCAAATCTCGGCTCCGACGTCATTCAGATGCTCGCCGGTGAAGATAATTACGATGTCATGAAATCCGCGGTGATGGATGTGGTCAGCGGCCATTTCCGTCCCGAGTTTATCAACCGCGTCGACGAAGTGGTGGTATTCCATCCCCTAGCCAAAGATCAACTCCGCGGTATCGCCAGTATCCAGCTCGATCTGCTGCGCAAGCGCTTGGCCGAACACGAGTTGCGGCTGAACCTCAGTGATGAGGTAGTGGATAAACTTCTCGAAGCGGGCTTTGACCCGGTCTATGGCGCTAGACCTTTAAAGCGAGTGATTCAGCAGCTGATTGAAAATCCGCTTGCACAAAGCATTCTCTCCGGTCAATTTGCACCGGGGGCAGAGATAAAGGGTGAGTTGCAAGAAGGGATGGTGGTATTTAGTTAATCGACTGTTATTGAAAACGGAACAGCTTGGGCCTACAGATAGCCCACCAACGGATCACCACCAGAGTAGTTCGATAGGCTGGCAAGTGAGTCGATAAACAGATGAAACAGCTCTGCTTGAGACGACACATCCAGCTTAGCGTAGCTGTTTTTGCGGTGCAGTTTGACGGTCTCTGGTGAAATCCCCAAGCGCTCAGCAATAGACTTGGTCGAATGGCCGTGGAGAAAAAGCTGCACTACCTGAGTCTCTCGATCGGTCAGGTAAGCCGTACCAAAATCCTTCAGAGCGCTGTCCAATTGACCAGGTAGTCTATTCTCAGCTGCGCGCTGGGGGCCATTTTCGGTGGTCCACTGTAGTTTGCAAACAGT
>CAJQJT010000032.1 GCA_905478725.1 uncultured Pseudomonadales bacterium | reverse complement strand
GTAGGCTGACCAGATCTGAGAGTTGCTCAAAGCGCTGCAGGGCACTGAGCTGGGTGTTGGCGGTGAGGCTGGCCCAAAGCTCAGGCATGGAGTCGCTGGCGACTAGCCGTGGACAAAAACAACAGTCCAGCCTGGAATCCAGCCCGTATTGAAGACATCACTAGCGACATGATCGAACCGTTTTTTACCAGCCCTTGGCCGGCAGATCAGCACCCGCTAAAAGACCTCGACTAGCTGGATAGAATTGGCTGGAAAGAATTGGCTGGAAAGAATTAATAATCAGTAGAAGGTAACAGGAGCAGCCCATGCACTTTCAACTCCACGAAAAACAGATCACCTGCCCCTTCTGCTGGGAGAGCATCACCGTACTGGTCGACCCCTCAGAATCGCAACTCTACACCGAAGACTGCTCCGTCTGCTGCCGTCCCATCCTCATCCAAACCGAAGTCCAAGGCGACTATGTCAGTGTCGAAGTGACCCAAGAAGACGACGGCTTCTAGCCGCCAATGACAGCCCACCAAAGACCACAGACATAGGCTACACTGGCGCGCTAACCACTAGGCAAAAGGTCGTACCCCATGGCACTCAGCGCACGCATCTGCAAAGCAGAACTCAATGTCATCGACATGGACCGCCACTACTACCAACAGCACAGCCTCACCCTAGCCCAACACCCCTCCGAAACCGACGAACGACTAATGGTTCGTCTCCTAGTCTTCGCCCTGCAAGCCAGCGACAGCCTCAGCTTCACCAAAGGCCTCAGCACCGACGACGAACCCGACCTCTGGCAAAAAAGCCTCACCGACGACATAGAACTCTGGATCGAACTGGGCCTGCCCAGCGAAAAACGCCTCAAGAAAGCCAGCGGCAGATCACAGCAAGTGATGGTCTACACCTACGGCAGCGGCTCCGCCGAGATGTGGTGGAAGCAGATGCAAACTCCCCTAGCGCGATTTAAAAATATTAGCGTATTTCATATAGATACAGAGACGACTGAGATTCTGTCCAAACTAGTGCAGCGAAATATGGATGTGCAGATTAGCTTGCAGGATGGGGAAGTGACTTGGAATTCCGGTGACAAAAATTTGAGTTTTACGCCGGAGAAGTTGCGCTAGCACAGGAAGCGACGAACGGTATTGCTGCGCATCGTCGAGAAACCTATAGTCCTTAGTTGGAAATCGCGTACAAGAATGTACACCCCATGTGAGCCAAGGAATGGTGATGGATAAGCAACAGAGACAAATCTCAGCGCAGAAGTGTCCCTTTAAATAATTCTCGATACTGGTTAGTGGTTTCACGAAATCATCAGTCGAAACACCAAGCTTTGTTAAACACGATCGCAGACCACAATCAAAAATATTCTTGAATAATAGAGATCAGGAATAATTAAATTAATAATTGGGGGTAAGACTCGAATTAGCCACGAGACACAGCTTACTTAAGCAATCTATCAATCAAGACCCTAAGCAACATTGCATTAGACCAAGGATGATCATGCAAATAACCGCCAATCTATACGAGTGCAAACACTGCTCCGGCTCAGGCACCTGTACCAACGGTAGAGACGCCGATGCCTGCCTAGCCTGCGCCCGAAAAAATGAACTCTCTTTCTGGCAGCGTAAGAGGAACCAAAAAGGCCTTATCTGTGGTTCTTGCGGCGGCATTGGCCGCGCTGAACCCATGACAGAGCGGATGAACAAACGTATGGCGCCTCTGTTGGCTATTCTCCTGACCTTTTTCCTCTTTATGCTTATCTTGATAGCAGTCCTTCTAAGGAGCCCCTACTTCTCCGAAATTATCGCTTTCTCTGGTGCCATTATTGGCTCAGTGGCGGGGTTTTATTTTTCGAGTAACCAGAGAGCGCCTTAAGACGGCCAAAGATCCTCAGCAAAGCCAATAAAATCCACCATCAGAGCATCAGTCAACCATGAATCGATTAACCACAGCACTGACAATTATAGGTATCGCAGTATCCGTTATCGCAATCATACAAGCTGATCTGAGTATGCCGGATGATAAGGAAGGGTATAGGCAGAATACATCGACCTTAGGCACTACAAACATCATCTCAAGCTCAATCGCTAATGCCACTTCCTATGGCGGTGGGACTGCCATCGCTCACAGTGGCTCGGCCACTTCAGAAGCATCGACTACAGCCAATTCGGGAACCGATGATCAAATCCAGCCGATAAGGACGAGCCCCATAGCCCTAAACATTACCAAAAACGAACAACCCATTCCTGCAATTAAATATGCTAGAGCCCATCTCATCATTTCGGCAACTGGGGCCGATGTCACGATCAAGGAAGGCGATCCCAAACTCCCCTACTCGGGAGGATCAGTATCATCAACTGGTGCGGAGCAGGTTATCTTTTTACCCAAGGGCCAACCTCTCACCGTTAGCCTCTCTGGCACAGGTGCAGACCTAACCTTATCGAGATCAATCGCCAAACAGGTCACCGTTAATAAATCCGGGGTGGGGGCGTATGTATCTGTATTTTAGCTTGTTTAGCGAAGGCACTAAGCCGATGAGATTCAACTCTCCAATCGATGCATAAGCCGGGCAAGGCCCCTTTTACTATTCTGTGTATTGCTATTTAAAATAAACAAAATGAGAAACATATGTCTATTACGACTTTTGCGGCCTTAGCGCCGATCATCGATTATCTCCGACCAACTAAATCGCCTTATTTAATGATGGTGATATTTGGCATCATGGCATTAACCAAAACAGCCGGCTTATTTTTTGGTAAGGAGGAATGGCTGATGATGCTCATCCCTCAGTTCATCGCCTTAATTATATTCACTGTTTTTTCATACTACGGAAGAGAGGTAGAGATCAACGGCGAGAGCATCAATGATCAATTAAGGTTTTCACGAGCTATCACCATTGCAACCGCAGTCATGTGTCTTGTCATTGGCGCCTCAAGTGTTACTGGAACTGGCGCGCTGTTCAACATCGTCTATACCACCTGTTTGACACAGCTCTTTGTGTTTCTTGTCTATACAGCGGCCAGGCTGATAAAGGAGGAATCATCGCTAGACTTTAATTTTTTCCAGTTCGCAGTGATCACATCGGCTCTATTGGTCGGCGCTACTTATAGTGCGGTGAATATTGATATATCGGATTCAAGCTATTTTCTCAATACGATCAGCCCTAATGATCAGGGGCGCTCTGAGCATGTCGATCTATTCGCGATAAATTCGGTCCTCCTCTATTTATTATGGGGGTTTTGTATCAGATTTTGGATCAAGCGCGTATTGAATACTATTCAGCTAAAAGTTGTAGATAATGCATAAAGATCAAGGTGAAATCTGATACCTCGACCCGCCCCTTTCACAAGGTATTTATAAGGACATAAAAAGTGATTAGTGAAAATTTCGAATTATTGAAAGAAGAATTTAAAGAGCTTCATCAGCATCTTCGCGAACATGAAAAAATTATCACTAGCCTAACAATTGTTATGATCACTGCGTCGGTGACCATGCTTTCTTTAGTCGGAATATTTTATTTTAGAATGTTCTCTGAGGGCTCGTTGAATATATATTTCTCATATCTATTTTTAACACCCATATTGATCGTGATCCCATTATTGAATTCACTGAGGGGGCATAGAGAAAGTCTTTACAAAATGGGTTTGTATATCAAAGTTTTTTATGAAGAGCGCTTTGATGGACCTGCATGGCACGTAAGGCAAGAAATGTATATTAAAGAAAAGAAAAGCCAGTCTCAAGATTCGGTGCCCTATTTCGCATGGGTCATTTTGTTCATTTCATATGTTTTTTATATTGCCACCCTGTCGCAAAACACAGATTTCCATAGCGCTCATTATTTTGGCGCCCTACTTTTACTGGTGCCAATATTGGTTTTTCAGCACAGAAAATTTTCCAGTGTTAAGGGTGGAGAGATTGAGGCTGCGTGGAGACGAGCGAAAGATAAGATGGCCGTTACAGCTCCTGAGCCCGTTATCCAGGAAGTCAGTCAACGTAGTTTTGAACCGGATAATTCCAGCCAGGCCCGAATTAAAGAAACCACCTGAGTCAAAGGGCAGGGAGAGCTGCGCAATCCAAATTTTGCGTAAGTCCAATTGCCTCTTGGGGGTCCATTCCTAGGGGCAATAGCACTTTTTTTGGGCATTAAACCCAAAATGATCTATCAATTAAGGGTCCGATAATAATGAGGTCAGCGGGCGACCTCACAAATAGACCCTTAGGTTGCCTTTAACCAGTACCACATTTGGCAATCTACTAATGACGGAGGTATCTTGATATGAACAAAATACTATTGGTAATTCTGGCAATCCTACTGCCACCAGTAGCGACATTTCTTAATAATGGTGCAGGCAAAGATCTACTCATAAACATCGTACTCTGCCTTTTCTTTTATGTGCCGGGCGTACTGCATGCTCTATGGCTAGTTCTGAAGTAGTCCTAGAGTAGTACCTATGTATACGGAGATTAGGGTCAGACTGGAATTCAACTCTGGCCCTAACTCTTGTTCACTGACTTCTCGGCCGACTATCCTCCATCAGATCATCCAGTTTAGATTGCGCCTTTTTAAAGTCGTCTAAATCTTTCACTTCAATCATCTCGCATTCATCGCGAACCATTTCCGCAATATTACTCGGGTAGTGCCTGCAGTCTTCAGGTCTACTTTGGTAGATCGAGCAGGTGTATTTCGTTTTACCCTGTCCGGGCTCAATCTCAAGAAAAGGGCAGCGGGTCAGCTGCAGGCCAGTGTCTGGGGAAAACCAGATCTCGTTATCTTTTACATACTCATAGATATGCGGCTCAAATAGCTCCCACATATCGATTTCAGCCGCTGTGGCAGAGAGCGCGCCGTCGCCGTATTTGATGCAGCACTTTCCACATTGGTTGCAGTCTTTCATAGTTGCAGGGGTTTCACGGTAGATAGCAGTGGGAAAGTGTATCACCGACTGTCTGTGCGGGGGTTTGTTTTGGCCATAATTGGATTAAAGGCAAACTCGTATTACCTGGAATTATTAGCTATTACTGTAGGCAACATCCGGCGACTTAGGCTTCATCATTGAGGCTGCCTCAAAAGAGGTTTGCGGACCAGTAAATTAAGGATGAAAAAATGAAGATCACAATTTTTCTATTGCTGCTTTTAGTGGGCTGTTCAACGAAAGGAAACTATGAAGCGATTCAGGTTGGCCAGCGCAATGAATGCTTGAAGCAGCGACCCGGTCAGTATGACGAGTGCATGGGTAAAACCAACAAATCCTATGAGGAATATGAGCGCGAGCGAAAAGAAGCGCTCGAGGAAAGGAGTCACTGATTATCAATTACCTCTGGATAGGCCTTTTTACCGGCACATTAATTTGGTCTGGCATAAACCCAAAAGATCAGTTCACTTGGTTTCTCGAGGTCGCTCCTGCCCTTATTGGCGCAGCGCTGATTACCACGACCTACAAGAGCTTTCGCTTAACACCAATATTGTATTTCTTCATCCTAGCCCACTGCCTGGTACTGATGGTTGGCGGCCATTACACCTATGCCGAGGTGCCGCTATTTGATGGCTTATTTGGCGCCGAGCGCAATAACTATGACAAGGTCGGGCATTTTTTCCAGGGGTTTGTCCCTGCCCTGCTCGCTAGGGAGATATTGATTCGCAAACAGGTGGTCGCCGGAAAGATCTGGCGTGGGTTTATTATTATTTCAATCTGCTTAGCCTTTAGCGCCTTCTATGAGCTAATTGAATGGTGGGTCGCGATTCTCAGTGGCGAAGACGCCGAAGCATTTCTGGGGACACAAGGTTATATCTGGGATACTCAATCCGATATGGCGCTGGCCTTAGTGGGAGCCATTGTCTCGCTGCTCTTGTTATCAGGAACCCATGATAGGCAACTTAGAAATGTCGCAGGCTAAGCAGATTGAAATAATAATAAACCCACGCCAGATCTTTCCGGCGACCAC
>CAJQJT010000031.1 GCA_905478725.1 uncultured Pseudomonadales bacterium | reverse complement strand
CAGCCCATTCTCGGTCTTGAGTCAGTCCCAGAACGGTGCGCCGGAAGGCGACCTGGTCGGTGTAAACATCGGCGATGACGGACTGGTTGTAGCCAGCTACTCAAACGGTTCACAGAAATCTCTGGGTAAAATTATTCTTGCTAACTTCGCTACGCCTAAGGGCCTGCGTCAGGTGGGTGACACCAGTTATTACGCCACATCAGTCTCTGGTGATGCGACTCTGGGTGAACCAGGCGCCGCCGGCTTCGGAACTATTCGAGCTGGTGCACGAGAGCGCTCAAACGTTGATTTGACCGCTGAATTGGTTGATTTGATTACCGCCCAGCGAAACTTCCAGGCCAATGCCAAAGCGATTGAGACCAGTTCATCGTTAACCCAGACCATTATTCAAATCCGTGGTTAAGCACCTCATTAGGCGCGCGGTAAGAGGAATCTGAAATGGATAAATTAGCTTATACAGCACTGTCGGCAATGCAGAGTCAGTCTATTGCGCGAGCGGCCATTACCAACGAATTGGCGAATGTCTCGACAGTCGGTTTTAAGAAGAGCTTTCAGATTGCTTCAGCGGCAGTGAAGATTGATGGGCCGGGACATGAGTCGCGTTTTCAGCCTGGTTTGCAGATAACCGATCTGATCAACCTGACGCCTGGCACGCCGATTAGTACCGGGCGGCCGCTGGATATTTCCATGAATGATCACACTGTACTGGGTGTTCAAACTGACACTGGTGAAATTGCCTTTACTCGTCGCGGCGATCTTAAGGTTAGCTCCACCGGAGTGCTTGAAAATGCTGCAGGTGAATTGATTATGGGGGAGGGCGGTCCGATTTCAGTTCCAGCCGGTAACCTTCTCACCGTCAGCCCAGATGGCACTGTGTTTGCACAGTTACCCACTGAGCCAGAAGCTGCAGCAGTTGCTGTGGGCCAGTTGATGTTGCGGGATGCTAGTACGACACAATTAGTGCGCCGCGCGGACGGCTTGTTCGAACCTCGTGCTGCAGCGTTAAAGGGCCTGGACTTCACCAGCGGACCTCAGCCGGTATCTGTAATGCCGGGCATGCTTGAGGGCAGCAACGTCAACCCCGTGGGCACCATGATCAAAATGTTAGATTTCAGCCGCCAGTTTGAAATGCAGCTGAAATTAGTTAAAGAGACCCAGTCGATCGATGAAGCTGGCTCAACAATGATGAGACTTCCTTAATTCGTTAAGGCGTAATTGAAAAGGCTATAAAAGATGGATGCTTCACTCTGGATTGCTAAAACTGGCCTGACTGCTCAGCAGACTCGCATGTCAGTTATTTCAAACAACTTGGCTAACGTTAATACTACCGGTTTTAAGAAAGACCGCGCGGTGTTTGAAGACCTGCTGTATCAAAACATTGTTCCAGCTGGTGGTCAGGTTGATGCCGAGTCGGAAACCCCGACGGGACTGATGCTGGGTACAGGTACCCGAGTTGTGGCCACGGAAAAGCTCCATGCACAGGGCAATATTATTACCACGGAGAACGCCCTAGATCTGGCCATTTCCGGTGATGGTTATTTCTCGGTTCAGCAGGCGGATGGCACCATCGCCTACAGTCGCGACGGTTCTTTTAAGCTCTCTGCTGACGGCAATCTGGTCACCGCTGGTGGTCAAACGATTTTGCCTGCGATTACAGTGCCTCAGAACGCTGCCAGTCTGACCATCGGTCGCGACGGCATAGTGACTGTTGAATTGGCGAACGGCGGTGGCTCTAGTCAGATTGGTCAGCTTCAGTTATCACGCTTTGTGAACAACTCGGGTTTGCAACCTATTGGTCGCAACCTGATGCAACAGACCAATGCCAGTGGTGATCCCCTGGTTGTGCTGCCTGGCGCTGATGGCGCCGGTATGTTGATGCAGGGTGCACTAGAGGCATCTAACGTCAATGTGGTTGAAGAGATGGTCAATATGATTGAGACCCAGCGCGCCTACGAGGTTAACTCCAAGGCAATCTCGGCAGCAGACGGCATGTTGCGCTTCCTGAACAACAATCTTTAAGGTCGAGTGATGAACCTTCTGCGTGTCATGGCAATTAGTGCAACAGCGACCCTGATGGGCGCCTGTACAGCACAGCCCAACCTGATGCCGACTGCTGAGTTTGCCCCGGTACAGCCTGCGCCTGCAGCGCCAAAAACCCAGGCCACTGGTGCTATTTTCAACAACGGTATGGGCCTGTTTGGCGATCTTCGCAGCTACCAGGGTGGTGACCTCAAAGTCGGCGATCTGATTACTGTACTGCTCAGCGAAACTACGCAGGCCTCCCGGAGCAGCGACATCTCCACCAGCAGAGCGGCAACGAATAATGTTGTCACCGAAGCGCAAAAAGACTCTGTGTTAGCGAAAATCGGTCGCGGCACCGGATTCTTCGGCGACTTCAAATTAGATGGTGGCACGGTCACCAGTGATGGTACAGGTACTGCCGATCAAGCGGCTTCATTGACCGGTTCTATTTCAGCCATGGTGGTTGAGGTACTGAGCAATGGTAATCTGGTGATCCTTGGGGAAAAGCAATTGGCCCTTACGGAGGGCAGTGAGTTTATTCGCGTGAAAGGCATCATTCGCCCGGCTGACATTCAGCCCGACAACACAGTGTTATCACGCCGTATAGCCAACGCTCAAATTTCCTATCGTGGAACAGGTGATCTAGCCAAGGCGTCA
>CAJQJT010000030.1 GCA_905478725.1 uncultured Pseudomonadales bacterium | reverse complement strand
CAGCCGCTCAGGCAGCCTTCCCAGCATGGCGCAACACTCCGGCCATAAAGCGCGCTCGAGTGATGTTTAAGTTTAAAGATCTGCTGGAACAGAACGCCGACAAAATTTGCCAGATGATTGGCGAAGAGCACGGCAAGATTTCCCACGACGCCGCCGGTGAACTGCAGCGCGGTATCGAAAACGTTGAATATGCCTGTGGCGCGCCGGAACTGTTAAAAGGCGAGCACAGTAAAAATGTCGCACCGGGGATCGACTCCTGGAGTGAGTTTCAACCTCTGGGTGTGGTGGCGGGTATTACGCCATTTAACTTCCCCGCCATGGTGCCACTGTGGATGTATCCCATGGCCATCGTCTGTGGCAACTGCTTTATTCTCAAGCCCTCAGAGCGAGATCCCAGTTCCACTCTGTATATAGCGTCTCTACTGAAAGAAGCTGGCCTTCCCGACGGCGTGATGAATGTGGTGAATGGCGACAAAGTCGCGGTGGATACGCTGCTGCATGACGAGCGAATTAAGGCGGTTAGCTTTGTCGGTTCAACGCCCATTGCTGAATATATTTACAGCACCGCCAGTGCCAATGGCAAACGCTGTCAGGCTCTCGGCGGGGCGAAAAACCACGCCATCGTGATGCCCGATGCGGATATGGACAATGCCGTGAATCAGTTGCTCGGTGCCGCCTTTGGCAGCTCTGGCGAACGCTGCATGGCGCTCTCTGTTGCAGTGGCAGTTGGCGATGCCGCTGGTGATGCTCTGGTGAGTAAAATGACTGCGGCTATGGAAGCGTTAAATGTCGGCCCTTACAGCGACAGTAACAATGACTTTGGCCCGGTGATTACCCAGCAACATAAGGACAAAGTGGTTGGCTATATCGACAGTGCTGAGCAGCAAGGCGCCACCATTGTAGTGGACGGTCGCAAGCCTGAAATAGCCGGTCATGAAAACGGTTTCTTTGTCGGCGGCACATTAATCGACAGCGTTACTGCGGACATGGAAAGCTATAAAGCGGAAATTTTTGGTCCTGTATTACAGGTTATGCGTGTCGATAGCATGCAGGCAGCGATGGATCTTATCGACGCCCATGAATACGGTAACGGCACCTGCATATTCACCCGCGACGGTGAGGCCGCGCGCTACTTCTCAGACAATATACAAGTGGGTATGGTGGGCATTAATATTCCCCTGCCAGTGCCTGTTGCCTACCATAGCTTTGGTGGCTGGAAGCGTTCACTGTTTGGTGACCTGCACGCCTATGGCCCAGATGCAGTGCGCTTTTACACTAAGCGTAAAACCATCACTCAGCGCTGGCCTTCGGCCGGTGTCCGTGAAGGTGCCCTGTTCTCTATGCCAACCATGAGTTAAGGACTTATTATTTAAGACATTAAGAGTTTAAGGACTGAATGGAAATGGAAACCAGCGGCAGAGAGAAAGGCTCGAGCATTAGTCGGGTAATGGACATTATTGAGGCGGTATCCAAAGCTGAGCGACCACTGTCGCCAGCTGATCTCGCCCTTTTATTGAATATTCCCAAACCGAGTATTCATCGCCTACTCAATCAATTGGAAAGTGATGGCGTGGTGCAGACCACTATGCGCGGGCTGATTGTCCCGGGGCTGCGTTTGCACGGTGTCGCCTGGGGTGTGTTGCACAGCCAGCGCTTTAGTGCCGCGCGCCGCGCTATTCTCGAGAAGCTCACTGAGCAGACCGGTGAGACCTGCGGTATTGCTATCGCCAATGGCAGCGAAATGATTTATTACGATCGCGTGCAGTCAGACTGGCCTCTGCAGCTGAACTTACCCGTGGGCAGCCACACTCCGGCCTGGTGCACTGCCAGCGGCAAGCTCTATCTCAGCTCGCTGCCCAAGCAGCGCCGGCAAAAGATTATTAGTCATCTGCCCCTACGCCAATATGCGCGCAATACCATTGTCGATGTAGAGCAGTTGGAAGCGGACCTGGCAACCACCAGAAGTCGTAAGATCGGCACTGACAATGAAGAGTTTGTCGACGGCATGACGGGCTGTGCTGTACCTATTTTGGACGCCGAGGGAAGGCTTTGTGCCTGTCTGTTTATACATGCGCCGCTATTGCGCAAAAGTCTTGATCAATTGCTCAGCTACAGTGATATTCTGCATACAGCAGCCGCCGAACTGGGTTCACTGATTGACGGCCCAGACAGTGCGACCGGGTAACCTCGAGAAATGAAAATGATTAAAAAAAGACTGCCTCCTCTGAACTGGTTACGCTCCTTCGAAGCCGCCGCCCGTCACCGTAATTTCACTCTGGCAGCTGCCGAGTTGAATATGACTCAGGCGACGATTAGTCAGCAGATTAAGGGTCTTGAATCACAGCTTGGCTGCGCATTATTTATTCGCTTGCCCCGGGGTTTAGAGTTGACCGATGCAGCGCGAGCCTATATTCCTGGGGTCCGTGAATCCATTGAGAAGCTCTCTGTGGTTACCGATGAAGTGTTCGGTAAAGAGCGTAGTCACACATTGACAGTGCGAAGTAATCTGGTCTTTTTCAATACCTGGCTGGCCCCGCGGCTAGCGGATTTTCGCCATAATTACCCGGACATTGATCTGCGTTTTACCAGTAACATCTGGTTGGATTCGGTGAACAAAGAGGCGGATATAGAGATTCGTTATGGCAAGGGTATGTGGCCAGATCTGATCAGTGATCGGCTCACCTGGGATCAATTGATTCCGGTCTGTAGCCCACAGGTTTTAGGCTCTGACCATATCAGTAAAAACACCCCGCCACCGGCCACAGCCGAAGAGCTGGCAGAGCATACACTGCTGCATGTGATTGGTTACGAGGAAGGCTGGGGACATTGGCTGAAAAAACTCGGTCATCACAGTATTGATGCCTCACAGGGTATTCACTTTGACTCGTTGATTACGGCTATGGAAATGGCCGTGCATGGCCATGGTATCGCACTGAGTCGAACGTCTATAGCTTCGACCCTACTGGAGTCTGGACGGCTGATTAAGCCCTTTGAGGGCGGTGTCACTACGGAGGAGGCATTCTTTATTGCCATACCTTCAAACAAACCGATTCAGCGGCATGTGCAGGCTTTTCGCAGCTGGGTGATCCATCAGGGGCAGAGTGCCCGTTATTGACACTCTGACTAGCGCTTAATCACCCTGCCCCGGAGCGAGAACTGTCGGTGGATTGCACTAGCACTCTGGCA
>CAJQJT010000029.1 GCA_905478725.1 uncultured Pseudomonadales bacterium | reverse complement strand
CCTCCCGCCGCTGCTGGCGCGTCTTCCTATAATCATAAGGCCCTTTTTCTAGCAGACCGGCAATTTCATATTGGCGAAGTATTCTAACTGCGCCTCTTTACTGGGCAGCGCCATGGCTTCGTCCACTACTGTGCGTGTCAGGTGCGGTGCGAAGGCATGAATAAAATCATACATATAACCCCGCAGATAAGTACCTTTGCGAAATCCAATGCTGGTTACGCTGGATTCAAACAGGTGCCCTGCTTCTATAGCAACCAGATCCGTATCTAAAACCGGGTCATAGGCCATGTGAGCCACTATTCCTATACCTAATCCCAAGCGTACATAGGTTTTGATGACATCAGCATCAGTGGCGGTAAACACCACCTTGGGTTCCAGATGCTTCTTACTAAAGGCATCGTCCAAGCGTGAGCGACCGGTAAAGCCAAATACATAGGTAACAATGGGATGTTCGGCAACATCCTCAATGGTCAGCTTTGACAGCTGCGCTAAGGGGTGATTCTTCGGCACCAGGATACAGCGGTTCCAGCGGTAACAGGGCATCATCAACAGGTCGTTGTAGAGCTCCATCGCTTCAGTGGCAATGGCGAAATCCACGGTGCCATCCGCGGCTTTCTCAGAAATCTGCACCGGCGTTCCCTGATGCATATGTAGAGACACCTCAGGATACTTGGCAATGAATCCCTGTATCACCGCGGGCAGTGCGTAGCGCGCCTGAGTGTGGGTTGTGGCTATAGAGAGGCTGCCTTTGTTGGGGCTGTTGTGCTGCTGGGTTAACTGCTTGATGCTCTCCACCTGACGCAGAATATCGCCGGCGATCTTGAGAATGTCTTCTCCGGTGGGTGTGACCCGGGTCAGATGCTTGCCACTGCGGGAAAATATTTCCACACCCAGTTCGTCTTCAAGCAGGCGGATCTGTTTACTGATGCCGGGCTGAGAGGTGTACAGACTTTTGGCTGTGGCTGATACATTGAGGTCGTGATGGGCGACTTCCCAGATATAGCGCAGTTGTTGCAGTTTCATGGCATTTCCTCGTCGATCCCAGGACAGCTAAGCCTGACATTCGGCTTTATCCTGAAGTTATGTCTTTTCCAAACATACCTCTATCTATACGATAAAGCTATAAAAATATACAAAACTATTCCTTCTTAGAATAGGCTCAGCTTGTTAAAGTGGCGCAATTATTTAGCCTAAAAGTGATTGTTCTAGCCAATGATTGATCTGATTCTCTATATTGCCTCAGGCGCAGCCGTGGGCCTAGCCATAGGCCTGACTGGCGTCGGTGGTGGCTCGCTGATGACACCCCTACTAATTCTGTTTGGCTTTCCCTACAACGTTGCCATCGGCACCGACCTGCTCTACGCGGCGATCACCAAGGCTGGCGGCGTAGTCAGTCACCAGAAGCAGAAAACCATTCACTGGCACACGGTGCGTATGCTTGCCCTGGGCAGTGTGCCAGCCTCAGTGATTACCGCTCTGTTTCTCAGCCAACTGTTTAACGACTCCTCCGAGTACGAAACCATTTTGACCCGCAGTCTGGGTGTAATGCTTGTCTTAACCGCAACAGTAATCCTGTTAAACGGGCGCTTACGTCAGACAGTTAAAGTGAAGCCTGAAGATAGCAATGGTTTTTTTACTCGCCATAACAACACTGTTATTGTCTTGGTGGGTATTTTCTTAGGTATTTTTGTCACCCTTTCATCTGTGGGTGCTGGCGCCTTTTGTGCCGCGGTCTTAATGGTGCTCTATCCCCATATGCCAGCTCTAAAGATCGTCGGAACCGATATAGCGCACGCCGTTCCTTTAACCCTAGTGGCTGGCCTCGGGCATTTGATTTGGTTGGGTAATGTGGACTTTATGCTGTTGGGCTGCCTATTGATCGGCTCGTTGCCAGCTATTCACCTGGGGACTAAGTTAGCGCGAAAAATCCCAAGCAATGTATTGCAGACTGCAATAGCCACACTGCTTCTGGGGATGGGCATTAAGTTTGCGGTGTTCTAAAAAGCAGAAAGCCTGAGGCCTAGATAAAATCTGAACCGAAGCGAGCAACAAAAAAACCAAACATTAACGCGTAAAACAGATAGTAAAGCAGCGAATGGCGCGCTTTTTTACGTTCTTGTTTTAATACCTGACCCGCCTGTTCAGCCAGATCACGCTGCTCTATTTCG
Source organism: uncultured Pseudomonadales bacterium (assembly GCA_905478725.1). Taxonomy (GTDB): domain Bacteria; phylum Pseudomonadota; class Gammaproteobacteria; order Pseudomonadales; family Porticoccaceae; genus HTCC2207. The sequence goes on along the minus strand of CAJQJT010000029.1, from coordinate 8,199 downwards.
ATTTGAAGGAAGTAAAGATCCTCTCCCATAGGCTGATCTTTGTAGCGCTTAAGTATCTCTTCATCAGATAACTGCAGATACTTTTTTGAACGTAACACCGCCATATAGAATACCTTAGGCCCCTAACACCCTATCCCTGAATCTGCGCTACTCTTTAAGCTCGTTGGCTACGCCGTGAGGAACATGACCTGTGGCCACATGCTCACTGGCAGAGCTGCAATGAACCTGCTGATCATCGAAGAATACATCGGCACCGAAAGACTTGAGAAAATCCCCTTTACTGAGCCCGCCGAGAAACAGGCTTTCATCAATCCGAATGCCCCACTCACGCAATGTGCGCACAACGCGCTCGTGAGCTGGTGCCGCTCGCGCAGTGACCAGAGCGGTTCGAATCGGGCATTCATCTATGGGGAATTCAGCCTGCAGCGAGTGCAGTGTCTGTAAGAACTTCTTAAATGGCCCAGCATCCAATGGCATGCGGGCTTCGGCTTTTTCGTTTGCCGTAAAGGCATCTAGACCGCGTTCCTTAAAAATACGCTCCGAGGCATCGGAGAACAGCACCGCATCACCATCAAAGGCAAAACGCAGCTCGTCGGACTCACTGATGCTCTTCTGGGATGGCAACAGAGTTGCCGCCGCCATACCACTGTCTAGGGCGCTGCGAACGTCCTGGGCATTGGTACTTAAAAACAAGTGACAGGCAAATGCGGAGACATATCTGTAGGGCGAATTGCCCCCACTAAAAGCCGCACGAGTAATATTGAGCCCATGGTGGGCTATGGAATTAAACACCCTCAAGCCGGTATCCGCAGAATTACGCGACAGCAAGATCACCTCTACCCTTGGCTCGCCACCGAGCTTTTCGTTGATACGCAACAGCTTGGCAACTAGAGGAAAGGCTTCGCCTGGCTCAAGAATATCGTCCTCGTGCTCGCGTTGATATTTGGCATAAGCGGCCACGCCCTGACTTTCATAGATCTCATGGCTCTCGCCCATATCAAAGAGTGCGGTCGAGGAGATCGCGATAACCAGTTTCGGGCCGTTTAATTCAGACATAACTTCATTTCTCTGTTTTGGTCTCTATCTTTTTCACTACGACAGTTTCTGAGATGCCGCGTCGCTCTCTGCTTGCTCTTCTTCCGCAAAGTACTCTTTGGACAGGCGAAACACAACCGGCGCCAAGAACACCAAGGCAATTAGGTTGGGAATGGCCATCATGCCGTTGAGCACATCGGACATCTTCCACACCAGCTCTAAACTCATCTGGGTGCCAAGGAAAATACCCAGGACCCAGAGTACTCGGAATGGCACGATCACCTTTGGACCGACCAAAAATTCAGCACAGCGCTCGCCGTAATAGCTCCAACCAAGCATGGTGGTAAAGCCAAACAGAATAATACAGAGAGTCAGAATAATATCGCCATAGGGCAACTGTGAACTAAACGCAGCTGAGGTCATGGCAGCACCATGTAACTCACCATCCCAGACACCGGTCACCACCAGAACAAGACCGGTCATGGTGCAGATTATCAAAGTGTCTATAAAGGTACCGAGCATGGCAATAGAACCCTGACGCACTGGGCTATTGGTCTCAGCAGCGGCGTGAGCAATAGGCGCTGAACCCAATCCAGATTCATTGGAGAAGACACCTCGGGCAACACCACTTTGCAGGGCTAACATTATTGTCGCACCAACAAAGCCACCGGTTGCTGCAGCACCGTTAAAGGCTGTATCGACGATCAAGAAAACCGCAGCGGGCACTTCCGCGGCATTGAGAATCAGAATACTCATGGTGGCCAGCAGGTAGATAATCGCCATTAGGGGAACCAGCTTACCGGCTACTACAGCAATGCGCTTAATGCCGCCGAGTAAGACAATGCCAACCAATGCGGACATCACAATACCGCTGACCAAAGTGGGCACGCTGAAATTGCTTTCTAAAACTTGGGATACCGCATTGGACTGCACAGTGTTGGCCAAACCAAAACCCGCCAGAGCGCCAAAAAAGGCGAACAGCATACCCAGCCACTTCCACTTGGCGCCAAGACCGTTTTTGATGTAATACATCGGACCACCGACTTTCTTACCCAGCTCATCGGTTTCACGGTAATGAACGGCTAGTACTGCCTCGGCATATTTTGTTGCCAAGCCAATGACTGCGGCACACCACATCCAGAACAGCGCACCTGGTCCACCGAGAGCGATAGCTGTGGCCACGCCGACAATATTACCTGTGCCCACTGTGGACGAGAGTGCCGTCATCAGTGCGTTAAAGGGGCTGATTTCCCCTTCGCCACTGCCCTTGCGCCCCTTAAACAGCTGCTTAAAGGCATAGGGAATCTTGGTAATGCTGATGCCCTTGAGGCCGATCGATAGGTAGATGCCGGTTCCCAGCAGCAGTGCCAGCATGCCCGGACCCCAGATAACCTCTCTCATGGTGTCGATGATTTGTTCAAACATAACAGTCCCTTTTTTTGTGTTTTTATTATTTTTATCTTCTAGCTAGTAACCCAAGTGGTGCTGCTGGGCGAATAGTCCAAATAGTCCGCCAGTGTGGAGAAAGACAATATCCTTGCCCTGCCCGCCGGAGAACTTACCTTTTTTAATATCTTCCATCATGCCAAAGAATGCTTTGCCAGTGTAAACCGGGTCGAGCAAAATGCCCTCTAGAGCAGCAACCTGTTTAATACAGTCGAAGACCTCTTGATCAGCAACACCGTAAGCCGGGCCCACATAGTCATCGCAGGTATCGGCAATTAGGGCTGAAATATCGGTTTCTGGGCTGTACTGGCTCTGCCATTGCTCAAGGTCACGACGCACCTTGCGGGTAAAATAAGCGGCGTTATCACAGACAGCATAGGCCTTTACTTGAGTATTGACCTGATGCAACTGGCAACCCAGCATTAAGCCCGCCTGAGTGCCGGCAGAACCGGTGGCGTGAACGATTGCCTGGGGCAGGATTCCATTGCGTTTAAAGTCCTTAGTCAGCTCCTCTGCAGCAGCTATATAGCCCCACATACCAGTGCCATTACTGCCGCCGGTAGGAATTGAATAGGCTTTGCTACCGAGACTAGCGTAGTGCTCTTGCCACTGAGCAAAGAGTTTATCCAAGCTGCGGTACTCATCGAGACTGTAGTGGCTAATGGTGGCACCGGCCAGATGGTCGAGCAGCAGATTACCCACAGGTTTGGGCTCAATATCCGCACGTAACAATAGATGAACTTTCAGACCCAGCTGAGCGCCGAGTAGTGCCACAGAGCGGCAGTGGTTGGATTGCACACCGCCAGAGGTAATTAATGTGTCGCAGCCATTGGCCAGTGCTTCAGCCAGGAGAAACTCAAGCTTGCGGATCTTATTGCCAGAGGTGGCAGCGCCAGTGAGATCGTCGCGCTTAATCCAGATGCGAGGCCCGCCAAGCTGCTCAGATAGACGATCTAAGGGATAGAACGGCGTCGGTGTTTGGGCGAGATTCAGTCTCTCCGGATAATCAATCATTTAGCGACTCTCTCCGAACATTAGCTAATTGTAAAAAAGGCCGCGTGAGCGGCCTTTTTCGGTTGCGATGTTAGATCGCCTTGATAGTGCCTTTTGGCAGCACCGCGTGAACCGCGGACTTTTGAAACTTAAGCTCAAGTTTGTCGTTCACTTCAACCACTACATATTCGCCTTCAAGCTTGACGATCTTACCCAAGATACCACTGGTCATAGTGACTTCATCGCCCTTGCCCAGTCCAGTGATCAGATCTGTGTGCTCTTTTTGACGCTTGCGCTGGGGACGAATAATGAACAGGTACATAAAGATAAAGAGTCCGCCAAACATAATCAGAGAGCCGGTGATACCTGGGTCGCCTGAGCCGGCAGCCGTCTGTGCCTGTGCACTGGAGATAAAAAACATAGTCAATCCTTAAAGTTAAAATACTAAAGTTAAAATACTAAAGTTAGAGCATTGGTGCCGCGACACTATTGTGTCTTGGCAGTTACAGTTAAAAATCCTTTTGTCGAACTAAAGAACTAAAAAACTAAAGGTTCTCTTTAATCCAGGCTAATGCGTCATCGTGATGGGTTTTGGTTTTCACCTTTGGCATCACATGCTTAATCAGACCATCTTTGCCAATCACAAAGGTGCTGCGCAGTACGCCCATATATTCGCGACCCATAAACTTCTTCATATCCCAGGCGCCGTAGCTTTCGGTAACCTGATGATCTTCGTCGGAGAGCAGCGTAAAGTTCAGCTCCTGCTTGTCTTCAAACTTCACCAGTCGGTCCACTGAATCTGGGCTGACAGCCATGACCACTGTATCCAGCTCTGCGAACTGATCTTTGCTGTCGCGAATACCGCAGGCTTGCACAGTGCAGCCTGGTGTCATTGCTTTGGGGTAAAAATAGAGCAGCACGTTCTTGATACCGCGGAAGTCCGCCAGACTGACTTTTTCGCCACGCTGATTAAAAAGCGAAAAATCGCTCGCCGGAGTTCCAACTTCAGAAAATGCCATTGTTCTCTCCCAATAAGAGGCTGTTTTTAAGGTCGCTTACTGTAGCAAATTTATTGTCCAAGCCACCAGTAAAAGCGTCCCTGAGGGCTTATTTAGCGGCAAAAACACCTAAATCTGCAGATACAAAAAAGCCGCTTACTCAATGAAGAATAAACGGCCCTTTGATATTGCTGACTGCCCGCCGTTAAATTCTAGCGGCTTTGAACAGTCTATGGCAGCAGGTGCTGAACCGCATCGCGCTCTTCGGTCAGTTCTTGCTGAGTCGCCGTCATCTTGGCGCGAGAGAAATCATTGATTTCAACGCCCTGGACAATTTCCCAGTCGCCGTCTTTACAGACGCAAGGGAAAGAGTAGATCAGGCCTTCGGTGATGCCGTAGCTGCCATCACTGTAAACACCCATGCTCACCCAATCGCCGTCGGCAGTACCCAGAGCCCAGCTGCGCATATGAGCAATAGCTGCGTTAGCTGCTGAAGCGGCACTTGAAGCGCCACGGGCCTTAATAATCGCTGCGCCACGCTGCTGTACAACAGGGATAAAGTCGTTTTCGTACCAGTCCTGATCAACCATATCAATGGCAGCTTTGCCATTGACTTTAGTCTGGTGAATATCGGGATACTGTGTTGCTGAGTGATTGCCCCAGATAGTCATGTGGGTCACGTCATTGATCGTGGTACCCGTCTTAGCTGCGATTTGGCTCAGTGCACGATTGTGATCGAGACGAGTCATGGCAGTAAATTGACGGGGATTAATTGACGGTGCGTTGCGCTGAGCAATTAATGAGTTAGTGTTGGCTGGGTTGCCGACGACCAATACTTTGATGTCCTTTGAAGCATTAGCATCAATTGCTTTGCCCTGGGCAGAGAAGATCGCAGCGTTAGCTTCGAGCAGGTCCTTACGCTCCATGCCAGGACCACGAGGACGTGCGCCAACCAGCAGAGCGTAATCGGTGTCTTTGAAAGCAACAGCGGCGTCGTCGGTGCAAACCATATCGGTCAGCAGCGGGAATGCGCAGTCTTCAAGTTCCATGGCCACACCTTTCAGTGCTTCCAATGCTGGAGTGATCTCAAGCATCTGTAAAATAATCGGCTGATCGGTGCCAAGCATTTCGCCAGCGGCGATACGAAACAATAGAGAGTAGCTAATTTGGCCTGCGGCCCCTGTGACAGTAACGCGAACGGGTGATTTCAAGGTGGTTCTCCGGAAAAGTTATGTAGGCCTAATGTAGAGCAGCAAATTAGTTGCTCTATTTCGGGGCGCTATTATAAGGATGCACAGCTAAAATGCATCATTGCCAGACTAATGGGGACCATTTTCAGAAACAATAACCCCTTATTAGACCCTTTGGTTGCATCAATTGAACCCTGCGACTAAGCGCAAAGCTCTGTGTAGGTGGCCAACATGCGGGCATAGAGCTGATCTTTAAAGTCGCTGGCTGACGTATCCAGTTGCGCCACTATATCCACCAGATGCTCATTATCTTCTTTACCGCCCCACTGCTTCTGGTAGCTGCCATCCTGATAGCCGTGATCCTGGCGGAAGAAGTTGAGTACATTCTTGCCCACATAACCCACATAGAGCTGTTCAAAATCCATATCTATGCCCTGCATCAGCTTGGCAAAGCGCACGGCGTCAAAGCTTTTACTCGACAGGGTGTATTCGGTAAAGTCTTCGAGATCAATGCGGAAGTCGCCGGTTTCCTGTGGCGTAGAGAATGCAGCAGTGACCTGCTCAGCGATAGACTCTGCTGAGTCGCCCTTCAACAGCATAATACTCAAACCGAAATGCCAAATATCCACCAATTCAAGAGCGATCTGACCAATGTCCGGATTCTGCTTTTTCCACCACTTCCAACCCCAGTGATCGAGCAGCTCGGCACACTCGACCCAGATGGCGCGATACCATTCAAAATTTTGCGTCTGCCACTGAGCATGGACCTTGGTGTTCATATCGTTCTGCAGTTCAAGCATGGTTAAAAGCTGTTGCTGTTTCATCTGTTATTCCCGGTTCTAGGTTACTGCTGTGGATTAATTTTAGCCGCGCACAAAGCTGTTGCTCTGCTTCTCTGTGCCGATGGTTGTGCTGGCGCCATGACCAGTGATCACAACCGCATCATCGTGAAGTGTGTAGAGGCGCTGACTGATCGACTGTTTGATCTGATCAAAGTTGCCTCCCGGCAGATCAGTGCGACCAATACTGCCCTGAAATAAGGTGTCGCCAGCGATCAGCGTTTTGTACTCGTCAAACCAAAAGCTCACCGACCCCGGTGTATGGCCTGGGGTGTGAATGGCAACAGCACCACAGCAGTCGAAAGACTGGTCGTCGTTTATATAGTGGTCTGGCTCTGGCAATGAAATCGTCGGCACACCAAACATAGCGCACTGCTCTTCCACCATATCCCAGAGAAACTGATCGCCCTTGTGCAGATAGATCGGTGCGCCGGTGGCATTTTTGATTTCCCCTGCAGCCAAAATATGGTCCAGGTGAGCATGGGTGTGAATGATCGCCACCACTTTAAGGTTTAATTCATTTAGCAGAGCCAAGATCTTGTCCGCATCGCCACCGGGATCAACTACCAGAGCTCTGCCGCTGAGTCGATCGCCGATGACCGAGCAGTTGCACTGCAACGGACCCACGGGAAAGGTGCGAATAATAAAATTGGACTGGGCTGTATTTGAGTTCTGAGCATCGCTGTTAGTCAGTTCGGTCATTGTGGCTTTCTCTAAGCAGGTATTTGGAAAAGGCGATTAAAGTTATCGCTGGTAGCGCTGGCAAGTTCTTCGAGACTAATGCCACGGAGATCCGCCATGCACTGGGCCACTTCGCGAACATACTGAGGTTCATTTTGTGAGCCGCGATGAGGAACCGGCGCTAACCAAGGCGAGTCGGTTTCAACCAATATACGATCCAGTGGCACTTTTACGGCAACATCCCGCAGGTCTTTGGCATTGGCGAAGGTGACGATTCCCGAGAAGGAAATATAAAACCCCAACTCCAGGGCTTGCTGAGCCATCTCCCAGGTTTCAGTAAAACAGTGCATCACACCGCCGGCAGAGGGCGTGTGTTTACGCATCAACTCGATGGTTTCGTCCCGAGCATCGCGAGTGTGGATAATCACTGGTTTAGCGATTTCCTGACAGGCTAAAAGATGATTAACGAAACTCTGGCGCTGCCAGTCAATGGTCTCGCTACTGTAAAAATTGTCTAAGCCGGTTTCGCCTATGGCAACCACACGAGGCTGCTGGGCTAGCTCAACCAGCTCTTCGATGCTCGGCACCGGCTGTGGAATTTTCTGCAAGGGATGAACGCCTACTGAGGAGTAGACGTTATCAAATTGTGCGGTGAGATCAATCAGCGAGCGGGAGGTGGTCATGTCCACGGCGACGCTGAGAAAGTGGGTGATGCCGCGAGCCTGAGCTGCGTCGATTACGCCATTGAGGCCACCCTCTCGATCGCTTAAATCCAAGTGATCAAGATGACAGTGAGAGTCTACCAGCATAGCGTAAAAGGTCTTTTTTAGGATTGATTACTACATGGTCAATGTAGGCTTATGGGAGTGTACCGTACCCGTAAGAGCCTGTTCAATATCAACTTTTAATTCTTCGTGCTCGGGGCTCAATTGCACACCCACGCCCTCCTGCTTAAAACTCGCTGAACCCTTGTGAGTAACCCAGACTACTTTACCGGTCATGGGGATTGGCTCAGGG
>CAJQJT010000028.1 GCA_905478725.1 uncultured Pseudomonadales bacterium | reverse complement strand
CGTCAATCTAGCTCCCGCCGAACTACCCAAAGAAGGCAGCCGTTTTGATCTGGCTATTGCCGTGGCGATTCTTGCCGCCTCGGGACAGATTCCGCTTGATCAGCTAGATCAATATGAATTTATTGGCGAACTGGCTCTCTCTGGAGACACCCGCGGCGTCGATGCGGTATTGCCCGCAGCGCTGGGTTGCCTGCATCAGGGTAAGCAGCTGATTATCAGCCACCACAATGCTGAAGAGGCCTCTCTGGTCGAAGGCCTAGAGATATTGCCCTGTACACACCTGCTAGAGATCTCGGCTCATCTACTCCAGCAAACACAGTTAACACTTTGGGACGCCTCAAAAAATGCCCAGTTAGCTCCTCAGACTCCATTTCACGACCGATCTAGTGATAACCAGAGCCAGCTCAATCAGGTCATCGGCCAACACCATGCCAAGCGCGCCCTGGAAATCTCCGCCAGCGGCGGCCACAACCTACTGTTTTATGGCCCTCCAGGAACAGGTAAGACCATGCTCGCCAGTCGCCTGCCTGGGATACTGCCGCCACTGAATAATCAGCAGGCATTAGAAGTCGCCTCGATCTATTCCGTGGCCGGCAAAGGCCTGCGCCAACCGATATGGGCACGGCCCTTTCGCGCGCCCCATCACACCGCATCCTCCGCAGCACTGGTGGGGGGAGGCAGCAGCCCCAGACCAGGCGAAATCTCACTCGCCCATCAGGGCGTACTATTTCTCGATGAGCTGCCAGAGTTTTCCCGCAGCGTATTAGAAGTACTTCGCGAGCCCATGGAGTCTGGTGAGATCAATATCTCTCGGGTCGCCGCGCAAGTCTGTTATCCCGCCAACTTTCAACTGATTGCCGCCATGAACCCCTGCCCCTGCGGTTATCTCGGTAGCTCCCGCTGTCGCTGCACCCCAGATCAGATCAACCGCTATCGCGGCAAAATCTCCGGCCCCTTGTTAGATCGTATCGACCTGCAGGTGCAGGTCACACCCATAGAGAATCATCAGCTCTTAAACAATCAGCAGGCGGGCAATAGGGAGCAACCCAAAGGAGAAAGCGACCAGCAGATTCAGCAACGGATCTGTGTTGCTCGTGAGCGGCAGTTAACTAGACAGGGCAAGACCAATAGCCAACTGAGTAGTGAAGAGCTGAAAACCATCTGTCCACTGAGCAGCGAACAGCGTCATTTGATGGACCATGCGATTACCCGTTTTGGGCTTTCGACCAGAGGCTTTTATCGGGTGTTGAGAGTGGCGCGAAGTATTGCCGACCTGGCAGGCCGGGAGCAGGTGATTAGTGAAGACTATCAAGAGGCGTTGAGTTATCGCATCGCTTCAGAGCAGCAATCTACGCGCTAACAATGAGGGGCTAATATCTGAATCCCTGGTTCAGGTTTTCGACAACTCAATACCACAGTGATAACAGTACTCGGCATCCGGATGATGACCGCTGCGCTCACAGATATTACAGCGTGTATTGTTTCTGGCCGTATTGATCTCTCGGGCGATCTCAGCCGTGAAGATACCGGTCGGAATAGCAATAATCGAATACCCGGTGAGCATCGCCATAGTCGCAATAATCTGCCCAATCACTGTTTGCGGTGCAATGTCACCATAGCCCACAGTAGTAATAGTGACGATGGTCCAATAGATACTGCGAGGAATGCTGGTAAAGCCATTGTCCGGCCCTTCAACCAAAAACATCAGGCTGCCAAAAATCACACTGAGCACCATCACCACGGTGAAAAATACCAGCACCTTGCGCCGAGAGGCATACATGGAACGCAGTAAAATATTGGCCTCGGAAAGGTAGCGCACCAACTTGAGCACCCTGAAGACGCGCAATACCCGCAGCAAGCGCAAGACCAGCCAGTAACTGGCGCCGGGAACAAATAATGCCAGATAGGTGGGCACTATAGAGAGCAGGTCGACGAGACCATAGAAGCTAAATATATAGCTCAGGCGTTTCGGTGAAGAATAGATGCGCAGTAGATACTCGATGGAGAACAGTGCGGTAAACACCCACTCCAGACGAAAGATCCAAGTACCGTACTGATCGTGAATGCTGCCAACGGAATCGAAAATAACCCCCAGCACACTCAACAGGATCATATAGATCAACAGAATGTCGAAGCGCTGTCCGGCCGTAGTGTCGGTGCCAAAAATGACCTGATAGATTTTTTCTCTGGCAGTGATCTCGATCATGCTTAGGTGCCCTACTTTCTATTTAGTTTAGCCGTCTAACTGCGGCTCTCTATTTTTCACCTTTTAATCACATCATTGTAGGCAGTAACCGCTGCTAGGGTCTATTTTTAAAAGGCCTATTTAAATAGCAACAGACCAACCGGACGAGACCACTATGACTAGATTAATCAGCTGCCTACTGTTTTGCTGCATACCTTTGAGCGCCTTTGCACAGCCAGAACTCAAAGGCAGCCCCAACGAACTGCGCCATTTCCTGCACCCCAATGAAAAAATTGTCACTCTCAGCGCCGAAGCCGAGGAAAAGGCCTACTCCGACAGGGCGATTATCAGTTTGGTGATCACCAGCGAAGACAAGCAGCTTTCAACATCTATCGCCAATAACAGTGCCATCAGGGAATCCATCAGCCAGCAACTGGTCAGCTCAGGCCTAAACCCGGATTATATTAAAAGCTCAAAGTTCTCCACCTCACCGCAATACGGCTGGTTTGGTAAAAAGCCCGACAGCTATAAGGTGGTCAACCGTATGGCCGTAACCATTACCGATGAGTCACAGCTCAAAACTATCGCCACGGTGACCGACAGTAAAGAGGAAGTAGAGCTTTCGGATATCACCTTCGAGCACTCCCAAAAGACGCTTTTAAAAGCAGAGTCAAACAGCTGGCTCTAGAAAAAGTGATGAAGCAAAAA